>JABFRE010000154.1 GCA_013141325.1 Novosphingobium sp. | reverse complement strand
TACCAGGGTTCTCGTTCAGCATCCCTCATTTCCGCGCAGTCTGACTGGTGTTGGGCATCTAGGCCGGATGTCTGCGGCCGATCCGAACCGCTAGTTGCACCGGTGCAGCCGCCGCTATTTCGAGTCAGTCGGCCGGACCGACCCCGAATTCGGCGTAGGTATCGAATTCGGCGTTGTCCCATCCGGTGACGATCGTTTCACCGGCGACCAGCCACGCGTGGGCATCGAACCGTCCCTCGCGTGTGCGGCCGCCGATGCAGATGCGCGATGGAATCGCGTGATGGGCCAGCCAGCGCTGCGCGGCGTGGGCCTGGATCAGGCAATCGCTTCGCCACGGTACGCGGCATCCGACGCGGGGGATGACGTAAGCTATCCGATCGATAACGGCGGCGTCAGGCGGATCCGCGGGAGCCGCCGCGCCGTCGCTGACCGTTCCGATCAGCTCGACCAGGTCGGTCGTCCCCAGCGCGGCGCGAGCCCGGGCAAGGTGATATACCGCGCGGCCGATGTCGATCCACAACGCGGCCCCGGTTGCGCGCCGGTGCTGTGCCCCTGCGGCGACGGAGTGCGGTCTGGCGGTCGGCATGACCGGCTCAGCTTAGGCGAGGGCGCACAGCGGGTATAGCCCGCATTGCCAACATCCCCTAAGGGGGCGCGCGATGACATCTGGCGGATGGGACAAGCAATGAGCGGCCTGGCGGCGATAGTCCGGTTCGACGGCAGCGACGTGCCAGAGGGCGCGATCGAGCGTGTCACGGCCGCGCAGGCCTATCGCGGGATCGACGGAATCGCGCACTGGCGGTCGGGACCGGTCGCTCTGGGGTTCTGCGCGCTGCACGCGCTCGATCCGGCAACTGCACCGCCGCTGCCGCTGGTCAGCGACGATGGCCAACGGGCCGTAGTATTCACCGGCTACCTGCATCACCGCGATGATCTGGTGGCGGCCCTGACAGCCAAAGGGTCTGCGCCGCGAACGGATGCCGATGCCGAACTGGTGCTGCGGGCCTACGAATGCTGGGGCGAGGACTGCGCTGTACGGATCGAGGGCGAATTTGCCTTTGTGGTCTGGGACGGACGCACGCGCCGGGTGTTCTGCGCGCGCGATCATGGCAGTCTGCGTCCGCTATATTACCATTTCGACGGGCGGCAGCTGGTGGTCGCATCGGACTTCGCAGCGATCCTCGACGCGCCGGGGGTCAAGCAGGAGCCGAACCTGCGGATGATCGCGCAGATCATGGCGAACGAAACGATCACGCCGGCCGAAACGGTCTGGAAGGGGATCGTGCGGCTGTTGCCGGCCACCTGTGCCAGCATTGATCGCAGCGGTATGCGTAGCCGCACCTACTGGGCGCCGCCGGCCGAAGTCACGCTGCGCTATCCGCGCGACGAAGACTATTTCGAGCACTACCGCGCGCTGTTGGGCGATTGCGTCCGCGAGGCGTCGCGCAGTCATCGGCCAGTCGGGATCGACGTCAGCGGCGGTCTCGATTCCTCGGCGATTTTCGCGATGGCCAACCGGCTTGCCGACAGCGGCCAACTGCTGGCACCGGAGTTCAAGGGCTATACCTTCCGGTTCGAGGCCGGATCGGCCCCCGACGAGCTGGACTATGCCCGGGCCGTCGCCGCCCATGTCGGAAGGCCCGTCGCCGAGATTGCGCCGTTCCTTCCCGAGATGAACTGGTTTGTCGCGCAGGGCCTCGTCAACCGCGATGCCTGCCCCTTTCCAAATGTGGCGATGACCAGCGCGATCGGTCGGGCGCTGGTGGCCGATGGGTGCAGGGTCTGGATCAACGGCGAGGGCGGGGACGAGTGGTTGGGCGGCAGACCGTTCTACTATTCCGAACAATTGGCGGCAGGCGATCTGACCGGGGCGGCCCGCAGCTTCCAGGACGACCGCGCCGCGTTTGGCTGGCGCACGGCGCTGTGGCGGCTGTACCGCTACGGCCTGGGCCCCCACGCACCGGCAGCGCTGCGCGCGCTTCGCCGCAAGGTCATGGCGCGGGGTGGCCCCAATCAGTTTGAAAGCGCGTTTTGGCTCGATTCGTCGCTCGATCGCTTGCTGGCCGAACTGCGGAGCGAGCGGGACAACAGTCAGGCGCTGGCCTATACCAACATTGCGCGGCGGGCGATGTACATGGAACTGAAGGACCCGTTCGACAACATCGCGCGCGATCTGGTCGAGCGACAATGTGCGCAGCTGGGTTATGAGCCGCGGTCGCCGATGTTTGCGCGTCGTTTCATCGAATTTGCCTTCTCCACGCCCGAGCGAACCCGGCTGCGCGGCGATCAGCGCAAGTTCACCCACGTCGGGGCATTGCAGGGCCTGCTGCCTGAATCCGTTCGCACCCGCAAAACAAAAGCCGACTTTTCCCTTGCATTCGAACGGCACCTCGACAAAATGCGGTCGATGCTGGTGGATGACCTGCCGGCTCGCAACCCAGAGCGGCTGTCTGCACCCGGAATGGCCAGACTGTTCGCGGAATACCAGTTCGATCCGGACAACGACGGTCCGGTGTGGGAGTTGTGGGGCGTGTTTGCCTGTCTGGCACCAGGGCATCTCGATGCCAACGAAAACGCGGAAATCGTGGAGTAATGAACATGAATAGCTCGAACGAACAGCGCAGTGCGAAGCGGACCTACCGCGCGCCGGCCTTGACTGTCTATGGCTCGGTACGCGAACTGACCGGCACAAAGTCGGGCGCCAGCATGGGCGATGCGACCATGCGGATGAGCACCGAAGCCTCGGATCCGGCCTGCAAGCACAACGTGGTGCGTGTGGGTGAGCATCCGGCGGGGTTCGGCGTCTATCTGTTCGACTACAAGCCGGAATTCGCCCGGTTCGGCACCGGTCGCCAATTCGGCGTGATGGCTGACGAGGTCGAGCAGATTCTGCCCGAAGCGGTTTCGGTCGGCGCCGATGGCTACCGCCGGGTCGATTATCCGCTGCTTGGCGTGACCCGTCACTGACAGCAGTTTCCGCTGTCCCGCACGTGGGCTGATTGCAGTTGACCACGACACTTGACGAGCACCGCGGTTACATCGCTGATGCCGTCAGAATGGAGCACTATCGCCGGGCCATCGCGCAAGCGGTGAAGCCCGGCGATTCCGTTGTGGACCTGGGCTGCGGATTTGCGCCGCTGGGCCTGATGGCGCTGCGCGCCGGGGCCGGTCAGGTCTGGGGCATCGACAGCACCGATGCGATCGCGATCGCGCGGGAGACGGTTGACCGCGCGGGGCTTGGTGACCGTTACCATTGCCTGCGCGAAAACAGCTTCCGCGCCCAACTGCCAGAGCGGGTCGATGTGCTCCTTTGCGATCATGTCGGCTACTTCGGGATCGACTACGGCATCGGCCCGATGCTGGCCGATGCGCGCACGCGGATGCTGAAGCCGGGTGGAACGATCTTGCCCGGCGCCGTGGCGCTGCACGTTGCCGGGGTTCAATCGGCGGCGTGCCGGTCGGTTACAGACGAATGGACCGCGCCCTCGATTCCTGCCGATTTTGGTTGGTTGAAGGAATACAGTGCCAATACCAAGCGAGCTGTCACCCTGGCTTCGGGCGAAATCGCCACCACGCCCGATCAACTTTTGACGCTCGATCTGACCGACGATATCGCCGACAACCTCCAGGGCGAAGTGGAGCTCGTCGCGGCAGCGGGCGGGCAGCTGGACGGGCTGGCGGGCTGGTTCGAATGCACGCTTGTGCCTGGCATCTCGATGACCAATTCACCGCTGGACAGCAGACGGATTGACCGCAATCAGGCGTTCTTTCCTTTTGCCGCGTCGCTTCCGGTGGCTGCGGGGGATCGCATTCGGGTCGCCATGAATCTGCGTCACGACAGCAACATCTACAGCTGGAGCGCGCGCAATCTGCGCAGCGGCGAGCGGCGGCGCCAATCGACCGTTCGCGCTGCGATCCTGTCCCCGGACGATCTCACCGCACCGGATCAGCGCCTGGCCGCGCTGGGCCCGCGCGCGCGCGCAGGCCGGATCGTGGCGGACTATGCCGATGGTACCCGGACCTTTCGCGAAGTGGAGGATGCGGTGCGGCGCGATCACCCCGGCTTGATGCCGTCCGAGGCGGAACTGCGCCGTTTCGTCCGGGCCGAGCTGACCAGGCTCTCGCGATGAATCCCGGTTTTGTCCAACTGGCGGCCCGCGCGCCGGAGCCGCTGGTGTGCACACCCTTCGATCGGTGGCTGTCGCTCGACGGCGAAGCAGCGACGCTGTTCTTCCGGGAGCCCGGAGGCTTTCTGCTGAGGTTTCTCGATCAGGCCGATTTCCGCATCACGCTCGATCCGCCGACTGTGTCATGCACCCCGTTTCCAGGGACCAGTGACGAGACGCTTGCCGATCTCCATTTCAACCAGGTTCTGCCGCTGATCCTGGCGCATCGCGGACAGACCGTGCTCCACGCCAGCGCAGTGGCTGTCGAAGGCCAGGGCATCGGCTTCATCGGTGCGACCGGGCGCGGAAAATCGACCCTTGCCGGAGCATTCGCCAGGGCCGGCTATCCGTTTTTGACCGATGATGGGCTGATCGTGCGGCCCGCCACGCAGGGCTATGCCATCGAGCCGCGCCGGCCGATCCTGCGGCTGCGATCGGACAGCGAAGCAGAAATGCGGTCTCTCGCGCCGCCGGGCGATGCCGGCGACGATCTGACCAAGCGCCGGATGGGGGCATCGCTCGATCTGCCGTTTTGCCAGGATGCGGTGCCGCTCAAGGCGATCTACGTGCTGACGGAAAGCCGTTCGCCCGAATGTCCGATCATCGCGCCGCTGGCATCGGCGGTGGCCGTGGCGGAACTCATGCAGCACAGCTTCATTCTCGACGTCGAAGATCACGGCCGGGTTTCGGGCCTGTTTGGCGCGCTGGCGGACCTGGCAGAGCGGGTTCCCTGCTTCACCCTGGACTACAGGCGGGATTACGCAATGCTCCAGGATGTGATAGCGGCGGTGCTCGACGCGACCCCAACCGGAGAGAAGTGACCGTGGATCCTGCAGCCAGGTTCGAAGCCGCCCCCGCCGTTGTCACGCGCGAAGTGGGAGGAGAAATGATGCTCGTCGATCTCGACAGCGGCACCTATTTCGGCCTCAACGATGTTGGCGGACGGTTCTGGCAATTGCTTGACGAAGGTCAGCCGCTTGGCCAGGCCTGCAACCAGCTGCAGGCGGAATTCGACGTCGAGCGCGATCAGCTGGAACGCGATATCGGCGCACTGGTTGGCGAGCTTGTTGAACGCAAGCTGCTTGTCCCCGCCTAAGCCACCAGAGACTTAGAGCGCGTCCGCCAGTCCGGGGACCTCGTTGATCTCGGGGATGCCGAACAGGTGCGGCCAGTTGGCCGGCTTGAGCAGTTCGCCCGCACCCAACGGAATATAGTGCAGGAACAGCAGGTTGCAGAACCGCTTGCGGCCCTCGGCTTGCAGCGGTTCCCGGTAGTGCCACTGACTGCTGCCTGAGAAAAGCACGGCGTCGCCCGGCTCCATGACATAGGGCGTGAACGTCAAATCGGGATCGTTCTTGATCGCGGTCGCCCAATCGGGATCGGGCGCTCCGGCAGATTCGGGCCAGGGCACATTTTGACTGAACCAGATCGGCCATGGATCGCTCTGCTCGATGCAAATGTCGAGCGTCCACATCGCGCTGGGCGAATCGAGATGCGGTTCGCAGGCGCCCATCCGGGTGTAGAGGCTGAGGAAGTTGTAACACGGCTCCAGCGCTTGCCCCGCCCAGTCGGAAGCGGTCGCGGCAAGTTCGTGCTGGAGCTTGGTGAACGCGGGCAGGTTGTGCACTACGAAGCGCCCGAACGAGGCCATTTCGTGCAGTTCCAACCGATCGTTCGGAATCGCTCGCGCAATGCTCCGGATCTGCTCGAGCTGTTCCAGGGTCAGAAAACCCCGTTCGTGACGCGGCGTGAAGTCAGGCGGAGTGCGCAGCACGTCAAAGGCGCGGACGAACTCTTCGTGCCGGTGCGGCGCGACCCGGGCTACCACCCGGCTCGCCGCATGGTAAGCGTTGAGCCAGACGGAGTCATACCATTCCGCTTTCATCGCCATCTCCGCGCGATCTTTCCGCCAGTTCCCGATGCAGTGCTGCGTAGAACAGGGACGGGTGCGGGGCAATTGATCCTGCTCAAGCCCGGCGCGCCTTTGTCATGCGGCGCAGTGCAAGGAACGGACCGAGCGCAGCGTAGAGCGGGGCAAAACGCGGCCCCAGGCCCAGCACAGCGGCGTCGCGCGGGTCGCTGGTCAGATCGAGCAGCTCGAACGCTCTGGCGCGCCCCCCCGGCGCCAGGCGGGCCAGGAACAGGCGAAAGGCCAGTTCGGCCGGAAGGCCGGCCAGACTGCGCTGGGTCGGGATGTCGCGTGGATCTTCAAGATCGGCGACGATGGCTGCGGCGCGCCGGTTCCAGCAAGGCTTTGCGGCCGGGACCATTCCGCCATCGACGCCCGGAAGCAGGCGGGCGAGCACAGCGTCGGCAAGCTCCAGATGGCGCAATGCGCCACCGGCTTCGGCGAAGGCCACACAGCCGGGCGTTGCAAAGTGGCGCAACGCGCGGGCCAGATCGCAGAACCACTTCAGGCGGTAGCCCATATGCGCCAGCGCGTGCCAGCACAGATAGTTCAGCAGCACCGGCCCGGTCAGGCTGCGGATCGGTCCGTAGGCCGTTTCAAGCACAACGCTTTGCCCCAGCAAGGCATCGAACGGTGCGCTCAACCAGTAAGGGTTGCGGCAGATGCGGTGGTGGAGTTCGACCAGCTGGCCGCTATGCGGGACGATGAAGTCACCGGCATTCTGCAGCAGAAGGCGCATGGCCCGGCCGCGGAGCGGAACGCGGCCGGCCGGATCGCCGCATGTCAGGCCGGCGCCCAGCAGCACGGCTTCTGCCCGCTCACGCTGGTCTGGTGACACCAGGATGTCGATGTCGAGCGAATTGCGCCATTCGGGGCAGGGGGCATAGAGCAGGTGTCCCAAGGCCGCCCCTTTGAGTATGATCGCGGCGATCCCGGCGGCGTCCAACGCGCGGGTCAGCCGCGCGGTCAGTTCGAGCTGGGTCATGCTCATCGCCACTTCGCTCCGGCGCAGTGTCGTCAATTCCTCGGCAAGTCCTGCCGGCATTGCCTCCCCGACGAGAGGGACCAGCCGTGCGCCGACAATTCCGGCCATGTCGTGGGCGAAGGCAAGGTGGCCGAACCGGTCCCAGTCAAATCCGACCGGCACGGCGCCTGCTGCGGCTTGTAGTGCCGCGCCGCCAGAAAGGTCGCAGGCCAGCAGCAGCGTCAGCTCTGGGGACGGACGCACGCCGATCATGTTGTCATCGCTATGCACGCTGTTGCCATTGCCCGATGCATGGAGGATTGCATAGACCATCGCGATAGTATCGCGCCCCGGTCGCGCGGCACGGCCGTGGTTGCAGGGCCGCTTGCGGTTTGCCAATGAAGGAATGCAATGCCCAGCGCTCACCCACGCAGCCTCACACGGCGCCTAGGCGCGCTCGATCTGCGGCGATCACCGTTGCTGTTGGTACTGATGCTGCTGTCCGGGCTGACCGAGGGTCTGGGGTTGATGCTGGTCGTGCCGATGCTGGCGGCCGTCAGTGGCACGGCTGGACAGGGGCGCATTGCGGCGTGGCTTTCGGGCTGGGGCCTGCCGGTTCAGCTTGGCCCGTTGCTGGCGATCTTCGTCGGGCTGGTGGTGTTCAGGGCCGGTGTGCAGCACATCCAGGAAATCGAACGCTTCAAGCTGGAAGCGCGGGTGGTCGACCGGCTGCGCGAACGGGCATGGCGCGCGCTTTCGGCTTGCGAGTGGCGCGAGTTTTCGCGCCAGCGCCCATCGGACGTGATCAGCCTGATGGTCAACAACGTCGACAGAATTGGTGAGGCGGTCAATCTTGGGGCGGGATTCCTGTCGACCTGCCTGACGCTTGCGGGGGTGACAGTCGCCGCGCTGGTGATCTCGCCCGCCGTGACGCTCTTGGCGATCGCGGCGGGGGCGCTGGCGCTCGTCGGCTATGGCCGGATGCGACGCCGGGCCGAGCGGCTGGGAGCACTGGCAAATGCGGCCTATAAGGAGATCCACGGTCAGCTCTCCGACGGTCTCCGCGCCGGCCGGACGATCCGGATCTACGGCATGCAGCAGCGGATTGCCGATGAAGGCATGGCGGCCTTTTCCGGCCTGCGTGCGTTCGAGCTGGCCTATCTGCGTGACATCGGGCTGGGACGGCTGGTGCTGCAGGGCGGCGGTGCGCTGGCGCTGGCGGGGGTGTTGTGGCTGGCGCTCGAGCGCTGGCACCTTCCGGTCGAGGCGGTGCTGCCCATGGTGGTACTCTATGCGCGCGGTCTGCCGCTGCTGGGCGAGGTTCAGCAGTATTGGCAAGGCTGGCGCCACAGCGCCACCGCGATCGACGAAACACTCGACCTGATCGACCGCGCCGAGGCACACCGCGAGCCGCACGGCGTGACGCCGCCGCCAGAGCTGGAACAGGCCATCGCTTTCGACGGAGTCGCGGTACGCTTCGCCGGGGCGGATCGGCCCGCGCTTGCTCCGATCAGCCTGACGATTGGCGTGAACGAGATGGTCGCACTGGTCGGGCCATCGGGCAGCGGCAAGAGCACGCTGGCCGACCTCGCCGGAGGCTTGCTGTCACCCGACCAGGGAACGATCAGCATCGATGGCGTGCCCCTGACCGGCGAAGCCCGCCAGGCCTGGCGGGATCGGGTCGCCTATGTCGAGCAGGATACCGCGTTCCTCGCCGGGACAGTGCGCGAGAACCTGCTGTGGGCGAAGCCGACCGCTGATGAGGCGCAAATCCGCCGGGCATTGAGCGATGCCGCGGCCGACTTCGTCCACGCTTTGCCCGCCGGGCTCGATACGCGGTTGGGCGACGGGGGCAGGCGCCTGTCCGGAGGCGAAGCCCAGCGGCTGTCGCTGGCGCGGGCGTTTTTGCATCAACCGGCCCTGCTGATCCTGGACGAACCGACCAGTGCTCTCGACGCTGCCAATGAAGCTGCGATTGTCTCCGCTCTGGAACGCGCAAGGGGGCGCTTCGCGATCCTGGTGGTGGCGCACCGCGGCGCTCTGATCGCGCTGTGTGACAAAGTTGTTGAACTGCCAGCGGCAGGCACGCTGGTTCCGGAGTCGCTAGCCTGACATGAACCTTTCGAATCGCGCGATTTGTCAGCTTTTGTAAGGTGTCAAGGCGGCCAACCCCGCGTTCGGGGCCAGCCATCTCATCTGAAACTGACATGAAACTTACAAATCATTGTTTTTGCGAGTGTTTCGCAATACCGCACGCACCGTTTCCGAAGCAGGAAAATTGTATCAATTTGCGACAGTGGCAGGTCTGACGCGCTGAGATGGCGCAACAACATATTGCAAAAACACAGAAAAATGTAGAATTTCAAATTCGCGCTCCGTATGGTTACCGGGCCCGAAAGAATCGTTGAATGGTCTGGCGTCGAATTGTACCTTGAGGGCAATTCAGACCTGAGCGCACAGGGGCCGCCAGCTCGGGCATTTACCCAAATTTTCGTTCGAAACGCGCGCTTCGCGCAAAGGGGATGCTTTGCCCATGGGCCAGCTGACGTTGAACAGGGATGGATGTGCGGTGCGCCAGATGGTCGCTGCTGCCGCTCATCACAATCTGATTCCCTGCCACACTGAATTTCACAAGATCTGAGGGAGTTTTCACCATGCCGAATGTTCGTCTTGCTCGTATCGATCTGTCTTACATTCTCCGCCAGGTGCAGATTGGCACCAACTACACCCAGCTGTTCGGCGCTCTTGATCCGGCAGGCGTGCGCGAAGTCGATGGTGCAAACAACAACCTTGTCGGCTCTTACGACCAGTTCGGCAACTACACGCCAGGCGCGAACCCGCTGGGGGACATGACTACCGCCGACACCGACTTCCTTCAGCTGTCGCACACCAACACCCCCGGTTCGCCCACGCAAGGCACGACCTACCACACGGTCAATGCAAACTTCGATCCCGCAGCCTTTGACCCGATGAATCCGGCGACGTGGCACGGTTCGGTAAATGTCGATGCCAGCCCGCGGCTGATCACCAACCTGATCGCAAGCTCGGTCTCCGACGAACTTAGCCCGATCTACAATCCGGCAGCGGTTGCTGCGCGGGATGCGAACGCGGAAGGCGCCGGCGACGGCACCAATCCCGGCGGTTATGATGTTTCGGTGGGCAACACTGTCTATCCGCAGACGGGGACCACTACCGGTGCCTTTATCGGCGATCAAGGTGTGCTTGGCGGCGCAACCTTCAACGAATTCTTCGTCGCCTTTGGCCAGTTCTTCGACCACGGTCTGGACTTCATCAGCAAGGGCGGCGGGTTTGTCGCCATTCCGCTTTCGCCGAGCGATCCGCTCTACATCCAGCCGACTATTGCGAATCCTGATTTTGACGTGAATCAGCCGGTATCGGAAACGAATCCGATGACGATTGCCAATCCCGACTACGTCCCGGGCGCTTCGAACATCATGTATCTCAACCGGGCCAGCCTGACGAACCCGTCGACCGACTTCGATTCGGCCGGCAACCTGCTGCCGGGCGTTGTGCCGACCTACAACAACAACACGGGTTTCCTGATCGACCAGAGCCAGACCTATGGCAGCCACGCCTCGGTCAATGCGCTGCTGCGCCAGTACGATGCCAACGGTCGCGCCACGGGCCTGCTGATCACCAGCGCCGAAAACGGTAGCGTCACCACCTACGACGGCACGACCTTTGCCGCTCGCGCCGCAGTCGAGGCCGACGCGCATCAGATGGCGACGTGGGCTGACCTGGTGTTCAACGCCCAGCGGATTGGCGTGTTGCTGACCGATGCTGATTCGGCTGATGTTCCGGCCCTGCGCGTCGACAATACGGGACGTTTGCTGTTCACCCCCAACGGAACGCTGTGGACAACGGATGTCCCCTCGGGCTGGACGGGACTTGCCGGCCAGGATGCAAGCGATCCTTTCCTGCGGAACGCCGACGGGACAGTGGTTCGCACGAACCAGAACATGTTCGCCGACACGATGAGCGGCACGTCGGCCGCCTCGACCGATCCGCTGGTGCGCGATCCGCTGCTGGCGATCCACTACGTTTCGGGCGACGGGCGGACCAACGAGAACGTTGGCCTGACGGCGGTGCACAACATCTTCCACGAAGAGCACAACCTGCAAACGCGCAACGTGATGGGTTCTGTCCTGACCGAAGCGCTGCGGATGCAGACCGCAGGCGCATCAGACGCGGAAGTGGCGGCCTATATCAATGATTGGACCCGGACTGCCGGTTCAAGCGTTGGCGCCTCGACCACCTTCACGTTCACCGATTCGGATGGCAATCCGCTGTCGCTGACGGTGGCGGGGGTCAACCTCGATGCCACCAGCGGAGCGATCGCTTGGAACGGTGACTATGTCTTCCAGGCGGGCCGCCTGATCACCGAAAGCGAATACAACCACATCGCGATCAACGACTATGTGCGTTCGCTGGCGGTGCTGCTGCCGGAATTCGTGTCGTACTCGACCGACGTGCGCCCGAATATCAGCCTTGAGTTTTCGCAGGCGATCTTCCGCCTCGGCCACTCGATGCTGACCGAACAGCTGCAGATTGCGCAGCCCTATGTCTACACCGACGAATCCGGTACCCACACGATCAATCCGGGTGAGCCGGGCTACGTCGAAACCTTCGCCAACGTCGATCTGTTCGACGCCTTCTTGAACCCTGGCATGTACGAAGCCTCCGGCGGGGCAGCGATCACGCTTGGCCTGCTGCGCCAGCAGGCAAACCAGATCGACGAATTCGTGACCCCCGCGCTGCAACAGACGTTGGTAGGGGCTCCGCTCGATCTGGCCGCGCTGAACATCGCGCGTGGCCGCGATGTCGGCCTGCCGACGCTCAACGAACTGCGTCAGCAGGTCTATGAAGGGCAACTGGCCTTTAACGCCTCCAACTCGGGTGCCGCGTTGGCGCCTTACACCAGCTGGCAGGACTTCGGTGCGCACCTGCGCACGTCCGAATCGCTGGTCAACTTCATCGCCGCCTATGCCCGCGACACGGGCGGGGCGCACGATTGGGGGATCAATGAAGCGCGCGCGGCCTATGAAGCCGGCACCGGCACCTTGGCCGACATTCGTGCTGCGGCGCAGCATCTACTCAATGCTTTCAACAATGTTCCCGACTACGAAGGCGGACCGCTTCCTTCGGCAGCTGAACATGAAGCTGCGGTCGAATTTCTGGAAGGCACGCCGACCTACAACGCTGAATCCGGCGAATGGGAATTCACCGGTGGTGACCAGGGCTTCTGGGACATCGACCTGTGGATCGGTGGCCTGGCCGAACGTCCAACCTTCGACGGACCGCTGGGCACCACCTTCAGCTACATCATGCTCGACTTCGGTCAGCGCCTGATGGACGGCGACCGGTTCTACTACCTCTACCGTATGCCGGTCGGTCACCATCTGGGTGACGAGTTGCTGAGCCATACGTTCTCGGAAATGATCGAACGGACCACCGGGCTGGATCACACCGGTGCCGCGTTCGGTGTCCAGACCGGCCGCTTCATCCTCGATGGGATAGATTCGCTGACCGGTGTCGACAGCAACAGCGACATCAACGACTTCTTCAACGCCAGCCAGCACACGCTGCCCAACGGCGATCCGGCATCCAACGGCCACATCATCGTTGCCGGGCAGGATGGCGACGATTTCATCATCGGCGGGGTCGGCGACGACTACCTCTATGGTGATGCCGGCAACGACCGGATCCAGGGCAGCCAGGGCAACGACAACATCTTTGGCGGCGCCGGCGACGACTGGATCTACGACGACGAAAACGACGACACGATCAACGGCGGCGATGGCAACGACCACATCTTTGCCGGGCCCGGCATCCTTGACGTGGCGCACGGCGCGGCCGGTGACGACGAAGTCCATGGCGGCACCGGCATCGACGAAGTCTATGGCGACGACGGCAATGACTCGCTGTTCGGCGAAGGCGACACCGACCTGATGATGGGCGGTGAAGGCAACGACTACATGAACGGCGGTGACGGGGTCGACGAAATGTTCGGCGGCAACGGCAACGACTGGATGCAGGGCGACGTTGGGGACGACAATCTCAACGGTGGATCGGGCAATGACCTGCTCGAAGGCGGCCTTGGCGCCGTTGCCAACGACGGTGACCGCCTGAACGGCGATTCGCCGGTCGGCCTGGGTCGGACCATTATCGAATGGAACGGCGACGGCACCGAAGGCGACATGGACATCGGCTCGTATGAAGACGCCGATGTTCCGATCATAGCCAACCTGCAAAATTCGAACCAGAACGGAACCGGCTCCACCTTGATGGATACCTATTCCTTCCTCGAAGGCCTGGTCGGTTCGCGCGGTGGTGACAATTTGACGGGCGCCGATGATGCCACCAGCACCAGCAACGGTGCGAACAACTACCTGATCGGCGGTGGCGGCAACGACA
>JABFRE010000081.1 GCA_013141325.1 Novosphingobium sp. | reverse complement strand
TTGTCGTTAGCAGACTGTCCGCTTCCAAGACGGAACGCCGGGAAGCGGACCTTCTTACCACGACCGAATTCGCCCATGCATCCCGGCGCCGGGACGCCCAGCGCCCACTACTCCTCGGTCCGCACCAGCACCGTTTCGCCGACCAGCGCGAACAGCAGGAACGGGGCCCAGGCGGCGATCAGCGGGGGGTAGCCGCCGAAATTGCCCATCGCCAGCGCGGCGTTGTCGACCACGAAATAGGCAAAGCCCAGCGCCATGCCGACCACCGCACGGACCAGCAGCTGGCCCGAGCGCGCGAGGCCAAAGGCCGCGACCGAGCCCAGCAGCGGCATCAGCAGGGCGGAGAGCGGCCCGGAAAACTTGTGCCACCACTTGCCGTCCAGCTCGTCGGTCCGGCGGCCCGCGGCGCGCAGCGCGGAGATCTTGTGCGAGAGCGAGACGATGTTTTCCCCGTCGGGATCGACCCGGCTGATCGCCACCTGGGCCGGGGTGATCGATTGCGCCACCACCCGGTCCGCCTGCGGCTGGGTGCTGGTCGACGCGACGGTGAAGGCGCGGGGGCTTTGCAGCTTCCAGCCGCCCTCGGCAAAGGTGGCGCGGGGGCTGCGCACCTGTTCCAGCACGATCCCGGCACCGTCGCGGCGATAGAAGGTCACGTCCTCCATCAGCGTCGCCGCGCCGCTGCCGCTGACGGTGCGGGCCACCAGGATATTGGGGCCGTCGCGCAGATAGACGTTGGACCGGGTACCGGTTTCCTTGGGAATCGGATAATAGCGCAGCTCGTTCCAGACCTTGAGCGTGCCCGTGGCCCTGGCCACCACCGTTTCGTTGAAGGCAAAACTGACCAGCGAAACCGCCGCCGCCGTCAGCAGCAGCGGGGCCAGCACCTGATGCGCAGAAAGCCCGGCGGCGCGCATCGCGATCACTTCGCTGTTCTGGTTGAGCGGCCAGAAGGTGAACAGCGTTGCCAGCAGCACCGAATAGGGCAGGAACCGGGCGATCAGCTGCGGGGTGCGCAGCGAGATGTAATACCACAGCTGCGCCTCACCGTTGCCGGGTACCGCCAGGATGTCACCGCTTTCAGACAGCAGATCGAGCATCTGCAGCACCAGCACCAGCAGCACCAGCACACCCAGAATGCGGGTGATGAACAGTCGGGCCAGATACCAGGTCAGCGTGCGCGAGGGGAACAGGTCCGCAAACATCACGCCGTCTCCGCCGCGCTGCTGCGCCGTTTGAACAACTTGCGCAGCCACCGGCCCAGATTGCCCGCCGCCCGTTCAAGCGCGCCGATCGCCTGGCCGCCGGGAACATAGGCCACCCGCCAGTACATCCACATGATCAGCGCGGCGAAGATCAGGAACGGGCCCCACAGGATCACTGCGGGCGAAAGCCGGCCAAGCGCGGCCACCGCCTGCCCGTATTCGTTGACCTTGTGATAGGCCACCACCATCACGATCGAGACGAACAGGCCGAGCGAGGAGGTGGAGCGCTTGGGCGGGATCGCCAGCGCCACCGCCAGCAGCGGGAGCAGCAGCATCATCACCACTTCGACCAGCCGGTAGGACAGGCTGGCCCGGCTTTCGTTGCGAGCCTGGGCACTGGCCTTGTCGCTCCAGCCGACCTTGAGCAGTTCGGGCAGGATGTATTCGCGGTCCTTGCCGCCGCGCTGGCGGAATTTCTCGATCGCGGGCAGGTCGATCGGCAGGTCGTGGCGAGAGAATGACAGCACCCGCGGGGTCTGCTTGGGATCATCCTGGATGATCTGGCCGTCGGTCAGCCGCAGGATGATGGTGTCCGGGCTGCTCTGCAGCGCCAGAAATCGCCCCTCGCGCGCCGAAATGGTCAGCACCTCGCCGCGCGGGCTGTTGACCCGGGCAAAGATCCCGATCAGGCGGCGCCCGTCCTCGCGGCTCTGCTCGATCCGCAGCGCCATCTTGTCCTGAAGCGTGGTGAACTCGCCCACCTTGATCGAGGCGCCCAGCGCGCCCGAACGCAGTTCGAACTCCAGCTGTTCATACCAATAGCGCGACAGCGGCTGGAGATAGCCGACGATCAGCAGGTTCACGCCCGCCAGCACCAGGGTGATCATGTAAGGCACCCGCAGCAGCCGGGTATAGCCCAGCCCGACCGCGCGCATCACGTCAAGCTCGCTGGTGGTGGCCAGTTTGCGGAAGGCCAGCAGGATGCCGAGCATCAGTCCCAGCGGGATCGCCAGGCTGGCATATTCGGGCAGCAGGTTGGCCAGCATCCGGAACACCACCCCGATCGGCCCGCCCTCGCTGGCTACGAAGTCGAACAGCTTGAGCATCTTGTCGAGGATCAGCAGCGAGGCCGCAATCAGGAACACCGCCCCCATCGGGAGCAGTGTCAGCCGCAGTATGTACCGGTCAATGGCGGGAAAAAACTTCACTACGGCGGGCTGTCAGGTTCTTGTCGGGAAAGGTCTCCATAACGGCCCCGCAGCATGGGCGAAAGCGCGAATTGGGTGCTGGTGCACAGGGCTGGAGAGGCCTAGGTTCGATTTGAGGCGAAAAGGGGTTCAGGCACAGTGACAGTTGCAGGCAAACCGGCAGAAACTCACGCGGTAGAGCGGATCGGCTGGCTAAGGGCGGCCGTGCTGGGCGCCAACGACGGGATTGTCTCCACCGCCAGCCTGATCGTCGGCGTTGCCGCCGCCGCTGCGGGGCACGGAGAGGTGCTGGTCGCCGGGGTCGCCGG
>JABFRE010000126.1 GCA_013141325.1 Novosphingobium sp. | reverse complement strand
GGCGAAGGCTTGCGCGCTTCGGCCGGGGCTTCGCGCAGCGCGGCGGCGGTGATCATGAACAGAATCAGCGACAGATCGGTCATCACATATTGCCAGCCGGTCCCGGCACGGGCCTTCACGCCGCCGCCTCCAACGCGGGCGGGCGCCGCGGCGGCATGGCATCGGCAACTTGCGCGGCCAGCCAGTCGATCACCGCCTGACGCGCTGCTTCCTCGGCCATTGCCGTGCGCTCGACAATCCGCGCGAGCGGCGCGAGCAGCAGATTGGCGGCCAGCAACCCGTAGAGCGTGGTCACTACCGCCATGGCGATCGCCCCGGTAAAGGCTCCGCGCGCCAGGCCATCGGCGGGCAGCTGGCTGAGCGAAACCAGCGTCCCGGCAAGGCCGAACACCGGAGCGAGCTCGGCAGCCTGAGCCAGAGTCCGCACCGCGCGCTCGCTTTGCGACAGCCGCCGCGCCTTGTGCGCCTCGTGGCGTTCGAGCAGCGCCGAGAGCGAGCGCCCTTCAAGCATTGCCCCGGTGGCCTCTTCGAATTCACTGTCGGCATAGTGGTGCGCGGGGGCCCGGTAGAGCCCGTCCTTGCGGATCTCCTGCACCTGCGAGGCAAGTTCGGCGCGGGTGCCGTCGGCGTCGAAGCCGGTCCGGCCGAGCTGGCCGAGCTTGCCCAGCGTCACCCGGCAATCGCCGATCCCGCAGCGCAGGACGGTGGCCAGCAGGGTTCCACCAAGCACGATTCCCGCCGAGGGCCCGTCGATCAGGGTCATCCAGTTCATCCGCGCACTCCTTCCTTGCCAAGGACGGCAGACGCGGCGGTGTTTCACCCGGCGGCGGACATTTGCCGGACAACGGCAAGAGTCTGCCGCCTCTTGCCCAGGAAAACCCCGAAAATCCGCCCTTCGTCAATCTGGCACGGGGCTTGCTGATACAGCGGCACGTCAACCATGGAGGACCCAGTCATGGCCAACAGCCTGTTCGGTATCCACGCCGCCGCACTCGAACTGCGGTCCGAGCGGATGGGGCTGATCACCTCGAACATCGCCAATGCCGCGACGCCAGGTTACAAGGCCCGCGACATCGATTTCGCCGCCGCGCTCAAGGCCCGCAGCGAAGGCCTCGGCAAGGATGCCGCCACGGCCCGCGCCACGCTCTACCGGGTGCCGGTGATGCCCAGCCTCGACGGCAACACGGTCGAAATGGCGACCGAGCAAACCGCCTTTGCCGAGAACGCCGTGGGCTATCAGGCTACGCTCAGCTTCATTCGCGGACGGGTCGATACCCTGACCCGCGCGCTCAAGGGCGATTGATCGTGGCCGGCTCCCCGAACGCAGCCCCGCTCACCCTGTTCGGCGTCGCCCAGCGGGCGATGTCGGCCCAGCTGGTGCGGATGAACGCCGCCTCGTCGAACCTGGCCAACGCCGGCACGGTCGCGGCCAGCGAGGGCGAGGCCTACCGCCCGATCCGCGCGGTCTTTGCCGAGCAGCTCGACCGCTCAAGCGGCCTTTCCACCGTGCGCGTCAGCGGCGTGATGCGCGAAAGCGCGCTGCCTGTGAAGGAGCACAGCCCCGGCCACCCGCTCGCCGATGCCGAGGGAAATGTCTGGACCGCCCCGGTCGATGAAAATGCCGAAATGGTCGAGATGCTCGACGCCTCGCGCCAGTACCAGAACCTGGTCGAGGCGCTCTCCACCGCCAAGCAGCTGATGCTCGACACAATGAGAATGAAGTAACCTGGGAGAATGAAATGACCATAACCGCTCTCGCTTCGGGTGCTTCGCAGCCCACCCCGCCTCCGTCTCGCAACGCGCTGGGCCAGGCCGATTTCATCCGTCTGATGACCACCCAGATGCAGATGCAGGACCCGCTCGAACCGGTCGATAACAAGGAGATGATCGCCCAGATGGCGCAGTTCTCCTCGCTTGCCGGGATCGACAAGATCAATTCGACGCTGGAGATCATCGCGCTCCAGCTTGACCAGGTGATGACCGCCCAGGCGGCTGCCTCCACTCCCCCTGCTTCAACTGACGCTACCCCAACTTCGCCTGCCTAGGAGAAAACCGATGTCTTTCTACACCTCGCTTAACGGCCTCAAGAACGCGCAGACCGAACTGTCCGTGATCGCCAACAACCTGGCCAATGCCGAGACCACCGGCTTCAAGAAAAGCCGGATCAACTTTGCCGACATCGTCGCCGGCACCGCTTCGACCAACCCCAAGCTGGTCAAGGGGATCGGCTCGACCGTGCTGTCGATCGACCAGAACTTCACGTTGGGTCCGATCCAGCAGACCGGTTCGTCGCTGGATATCGCAATCAACGGCGAGGGCTTTTTCACCAAGGTCAATCCGGTCAGCGGCAAGACCTTCTACACGCGAAATGGCAACTTCGGGATGGACGGTGGCGGCTTCGTCACCGACGCTCAAGGCAGCCGCCTGCAGGTTCTGCCGGTCGATGCGGCCGGCAATGTCACCTCGACCACGCCAATCGACGCCCAGGCCCCGCTGACCAACGGCGCCGGGTCGGATTTCGTCGCGGTAATCGTCAAGACCGACGGCGGGATCGTCGCATCCTATGCCGACGGCTCCACCAGCGAGATTGGAAAGGTCGCGCTTGGCGGCTTTGTCGCGCCCTCGGGCCTGCTCCAGGTCGGTGGGCAGGATTGGCAGGCGACCGGCATATCCGGAACCGCCGCTTACGGCCAGCCCGGCGCCGCGCGGTTCGGCACAATCCTGTCGGGCAGCCT
>JABFRE010000049.1 GCA_013141325.1 Novosphingobium sp. | reverse complement strand
CGCCTGATCGTGATCGGTCTGGGCGGCCTGACCTGGATGAGCATCGGCGGCTTCATCATGGCCAAGATGGTCAGCTTCGAGATCTGAGCGGGAGATATATGTCATGATCAATACCCCGCCCGGACCCACGCTCCTCGGCATCGACGTCATCTGGGCCGGCACTCTGCTGGCGGCCCTGGCGGCACTGGCGATCATGTTCGCGGTCTATACCGCGATCACGATCCGCGATCCGATGCAGAAGCGCGTCAAGGCGCTTAACGAGCGGCGCGAGCAGCTCAAGTCGGGGATCATCACTCAGGCAACCAAGAAGCGCGCCAAGATCGTCCGCAAGAACGAGACGACCGACAAGATGCGCGACACGTTGTCGTCGCTCAAGGTCCTCCAACAGAGCCAGCTGGCCGAAGTTCAGCAGAAACTGGCCCAGGCCGGTATCCGCAAGAAGGAATATGCGGTCGCGGTGATCTTCGGGCGGATGGTACTGCCTATCGTCTTCGGTGGCCTGGCCGCGCTGTTCATCTACGGGCTCGATGTGTTCCCGCTGTGGGGCCCGACCAAGAAGTTCGCCCTCTTCGCCGGCATCACCATTCTTGGCTACAAAGGCCCCGATCTTTACATCGGCAACCTGATGTCAAAGCGCACCAACGAGATTCGCAAGGGCCTGCCCGACGCGCTCGATCTCTTGGTGATCTGCGCCGAAGCCGGTCTGACCGTCGATGCTGCCTTCAACCGCGTCGCCAAGGAACTGGGCCGGGCCTATCCGGAACTGGGCGACGAGTTCGCGCTGACCGCGATCGAGCTGTCGTTCCTGAGCGAACGCCGCCAAGCCTTCGAAAACCTGGCCTACCGCGTCAATCTGGAAGCGGTAAAGGGCGTGACCACCACCATGGTCCAAACCGAACGGTATGGTACGCCGCTGGCCTCGGCGCTGCGCGTGCTCTCCGCCGAATTCCGCAACGAACGGATGATGCGGGCCGAAGAAAAGGCTGCACGTCTGCCCGCGATCATGACCGTGCCACTGATCCTGTTTATTCTGCCGGTGCTGTTCATCGTGATCCTTGGCCCTGCGGCCTGCTCGATCACCGACGCCTTCGCCGGAGGCACGCCGGGCAACAAGCCCAGCTAACCGCCCGATTCCCGAGTGGACCAGCAAGACCCCTGCACCGCAAGGTGTGGGGGTCTACTGCTTCAGCGGCACAACTTCGTGCTCGATCGCCCCGAACAGCGAATGCCCGGCGCGATCGCGCATTTCGATCCGGACCGTGTCGCCATAGCGCAGGAACGGCGTTTGCGGGGCGCCGCCAGCGATGGTTTCGACCATCCGCTGTTCGGCGATGCAGCTGTAGCCGCGTCCGCCCTGCGCCACCGGACGCCCCGGCGATCCGTCGGGATCGCGGTTGGACACCGTTCCTGAGCCGATGATCGTGCCGGCGCCCAGCGAGCGGGTCTTGGCAAGGTGAGCAATCAGCCGGCCGAAATCGAAGGTGCATTCCTCGCCGGCCTCGGCCCGGCCGAACGGCTGGCCGTTGAGATCGACCACCAGGGGCAGGCTCAGCCGCCCGCCCTGCCAGGCCTCGCCCAGTGCATCAGACGTAACGAACACCGGCGAGAAGTGAGAGGCCGGCTTGGACTGGACGAAGCCGAAACCCTTGGCCAGCTCATCCGGGATCAGTCCGCGCAGCGACACGTCGTTGACCAGACCTACCAGCACGATGCAGCCCAACGCCGCTTCGGCGCTGATGCCCTGCGGGACGTCTCCGGTGACCACGCAGATCTCCGCTTCCAGATCGCAACCCCATGCCTCGTCGGCCAGTGTGATCGGTGCCCGCCCGCCGCGCAGATCGTCGCTGCCGCCCTGGTACATCAACGGTTCGTGCCAGAAACTGTCCGGCAGTTCCGCACCGCGCGCCTTGCGCACCAGTTCGACGTGGTTGACGTAGGCGCTGCCGTCGGCCCACTGGTAGGCCCGCGGAAGCGGCGCAAGAGCATGGCGCTCGTGAAACCGGTCGAGCGGGATCGAGGCGTGCTCCACCTCGGTCGCCAGCGCGCGCAGCGCCGGTTCGTGGCGTTCCCAATCGTCGAGCGCCGCCTGCAGGGTCGGGACGATATGGGCCGCCGTGGCGCACCAGTGCAGATCATCTGAGACGACGGCCAGTCGCCCGTCGCGGCCACCGGGCAGGGATGCCAGCTTCATGTTCGGTTCTCCATCTGTCCGGCTGCCTCGAACACCCGGGCCAGCAGGGCTTTGAATGTCTTGCGTTCGGCCGCGTCGAGCGTCGTGAACAGGCGTTGCTCCATCTCGAGCGCGATCGGCATGATCGCCCCGTGCATAGTCCGGCCTGCCGTGGTCAACTCAAGGTGGTGCGAGCGGCCATCGCGGGCATTGGGGCTGCGCGCCACCAGGCCGCGTTCCTCCAGCACCTTGCAGGCACGGTTGACCGCGACCTTGTCCATCCGCGTCGCGCCGACCAGGGCGCGCTGGGTCATCGCCCCGGCGTCACCCAGCATCGCCATGACTCGCCACTCCGGGATCTTGAGGCCAAAGCGCGCACGGTATTCGTCGGCGATCCGGTCGCTGACCGCGTTGGAGGTTACCGAGAGCAGGTAGGGCAGGAAATCGGCGAGGCGGGCCTGCGCTGTCGTTGGCTTGGTCATCGGGAATCCGGTTCCGGTTGCAACCGGTTGGCTAGGGCCAAGGCCGCCTGCGCGCAATGGCGCAAGGCAAAAAAGTCAGGCAGG
>JABFRE010000128.1 GCA_013141325.1 Novosphingobium sp. | reverse complement strand
CGGCATCGTGGGCGGTGCCATAGGTCGGCACCACCACCAGCTGGGATGTTACCGCAAAATTCATATAGCTGGCCGGTTCGATCCGCCCGCTTTCGCTTTCGACCCGGCCGGGCGAAGGCACCTCGCGTACCGTGAGCCCAAAGGTCTCGGCCCGGGCGCGGGCATCGGCATAGATCGCGGCGTTGGGATCGTCCGCCCCGGTGGCGCGGGGCAGCGCCAGCACGCCCGGCGCAACGAACCGGGCAAGGTTGTCGACATGGCCGTCGGTGTGATCGTTGGTCAGTCCGTCACCCAGCCACAGCACCCGCGAATAGCCCAGATCGCCGGCCAGCCGCATTTCCAGATCGGCGCGCGTCAGCGCCGGGTTGCGGTTGGGGTTGAGCAGGCACTGCTCGGTCGTCGCCACCAGCCCGGTGCCGTCCCCGTCCAGCGCGCCGCCTTCCAGTACCCAATCGCAGCTCTCGACCGGCAGGCCGGCGCTCTTCGCCAGCTCCGCCCCGATTTCCTGATCGCCGTCCATCAGGTATTTTCCGCCCCAGCCGTTAAAGCCGAACCGGCGGGCGATCTGCCGCTGGCCGTCCTGCACCACCAGCGGCCCGGTATCGCGCAGCCACACATCGCCATAGCGCCGCTGTTCCAGCTGCACCGCCACGCTGCACAGGCTGCGTGCCCGCGCCGCGTTGGCTTCGTCGCGCACGATCAGCCGTACCTCCTGCCCGCTGTCCGCCACGGCATTGGCAAAGGCGGCGATCTGTTCCTGCGCGCGGCCCAGAAATCCCGGCCATTCATCGGCATCGTGGGGAAAGCCGATCCACAGCCAGCGCTGCGGATGCCATTCGGGCGGCATGTGCATCGTCATCGCCGCCTACTTCACCCCGGCGCGGCTGCGGTCGCGGATCAGGCGGAACTCGTCGGTCTTGTGCCAGTTGGGCCAGTCGCTGGTTTCCGCCAGGCTGCGGCCCAGGCGGTAAAACAGTGTCACATCCTGCAGCGGGCCGGACCAGTCCCAATCCTCATGAAACTCGTCGCTCGGCTGGTGGTAATCGACGTTGCTGTAGCGTTCCGAAGCGGCCTCACCCGCCGCGCGGCCGCCGTTTACCCAGTCGCTCCCGCGCCCGACGTCGAACATCGGCACGCCGCGCTTGGCAAAGCTGAAATGATCGGAGCGGTAGTAGTAGCCCCGCTCGGGATGGGTTTCACCCGTGATCGTCAGCCCCATCGCCCTGGTGGCCGTCTGAAGATAGCGGGTCAGCTCGGACTTGTCCCCGCCGGTCACCGCTATGTCCCGCGCCGCGCTGCCCATGCCCAGCGCGTCCATGTTCACCCCGCCGACTGTCCGCGCCAGCGGATAGACCGGATTGCTGGCATAGAATTCCGAGCCGAGCAGGCCCGATTCTTCCAGTGTCACCGCCAGGAATACCTGGCTGCGCGCGGGCGGGCCGGCCTTGCGGTTGGCCTGTGCCAGGGCGACCAGCGCAGCGACCCCGGTGGCGTTGTCGATCGCACCGTTGCAGATGTCATCGCCCTTGGCGTTCGCCTTGCAGCGGCCCAGATGGTCCCAGTGGGCGGTGTAGAGCACGTATTCGTTCGGCCGCGCCTTGCCCGGCTGAACTCCGATGACGTTGTGCGACATCGCCCGCTCGATCCCGTTGTCGAACCCCAGGCTGGCGGTCGCGTTCAGCGGCACCGGCTTGAACCCCTTCACCTTGGCCGCGGCGGTCAGCGCGGCCAGATCCTGACCACTGGCCTTCAGAATGGCTTCGGCGGTCGATTTCTGGATCCAGCCGTTGGCCAGGGTCTGGTCCATGCCGTTCGTCGCGCTCTGGACGTACTTCTGCTTGCCGCTCCAGCTCGACTGGACGACCTGCCAGCCATAGGCCGCCGGGAAAGTGTCGTGGACGATCAGCGCGCCCGCCGCGCCCTGCCGCGCCGCCTCTTCGAACTTGTAGCGCCAGCGCCCGTAGTAGGTCATCCGCCGCCCCTTGAACGGGCCGTTCTCATCGGCCTGTTCATAGTCGGGATCGTTGACCAGGATCACCGCGATCTTGCCCTTCATGTCGACCCCGGCATAGTCATTCCAGCCCTGCTCTGGCGCGTTGACGCCAAAGCCGACGAAGACCAGCGGCGCATCGGCGAGATCGGTGCGCGGGGTGATCCGGTAGGACCCGGCGACATAGTCCGCCCCGAAGGCGAAGCTCAGCACCTGGCCCTCGGCCTTGACCGTCAGCGGCACGTGGTTCTTCGCCTCGACGATCACGGTCGGCACGTCCTGGGTCCAGCGGCCCTTGTTGCCGGGTTTCAGCCCCGCGGCCTTGAAGCGGTCGATAATGGTGGCCACGGTCTTGTCTTCGCCCGGCGTGCCCGGAGCGCGCCCTTCATAGGCATCGGACGACAGCGTGCGCGTGACCTCTTTCAACGTTTCGGCCGAGATCGGCGGGACCGCGACAACCGGAACCGGCGCGGGACGGCGCGGGGCCTTGGCCGTTGCCACACCGCAAAGCGCCAACAGGGATGCAGCGGCCAGCAGCGGGATCGAGCGAAGCGGAGTCTGAAGCACGGGGCACCTCTTGCAGAACGGCGGATTGGCCGCCGATGTGGCAGAGCCTCCGCTCGCCCGCAAGCAGCCCATCAACGAAACCCTTGATCGGATCGCTTGATTGCTGCCGCCGGGCAAGGCATCGCCGTACCGATGACGCACGATTGGACCGGAGCCCTGACCCGCGCCCGCGCGCACGCGCCGTTCCTGGCCCATGGGCTG
>JABFRE010000031.1 GCA_013141325.1 Novosphingobium sp. | reverse complement strand
CCCAACCATGATCCTGAGCCCGTCGGCCGCCGCGCGCGTTGCGGCAATTGCAGCCAAGCAGGGCAAGCCGGCAATCCTGCGTCTTGCGGTGGAAGGCGGGGGCTGTTCGGGGTTCCAGTACACGTTCGCTCTGGCCGATGCGCCGGACGGTGACGATCTCGTGATCGAATCAGGACAGGCGGTACTGGTGGTCGATCCGGTCAGCCTCGATCTGGTGGCGGGTAGCACGGTCGATTTCATCGAATCGCTGGGCGGATCGGCGTTTCAGGTGACCAATCCCAACGCCGCCAGCGGCTGTGGGTGCGGCTCCTCCTTCGCCGTCTGATGAAGATCGCCACATTCAACATCAACGGGATCAAGGCGCGCCTGCCCCGCCTGCTGGAATGGCTGGAGGAAACCCGGCCGTCGGTCGCCTGCCTGCAGGAAATCAAGACCCAGGACGAGGGCTTTCCCGCCGCCGACTTTGAAAAGATCGGCTACCACGCGATCTGGCACGGCCAGAAGAGCTTCAACGGCGTGGCGATCCTTGCCGATGGAACCATGCCGATCGAGGTCCAGCGCGGTCTGCCGGGCGAGCGGGACGACGATCATGCCCGCTATCTTGAGGCGGAAGTTTTCGGCACGCGCGTTGCCTGCATCTATCTGCCCAACGGCAATCCTCAGCCCGGCCCCAAGTTCGATTACAAGCTGCGCTGGATGGAGCGTCTGCGCGCACGGATGAAGGCCATTGCAGCGCAAGAGGTGCCGGCGATTGTGCTGGGCGATTTTAACGTGATTCCTCACGATTGCGACGTCTGGTCACCCACGGCGATGGCCGACGACGCATTGATGCAGCCCGAATCGCGCGATTCCTATGCCCGTTTGCTGGGCGATGGCTGGACCGACGCGCTGGCCACCTGCAACCCGGGCGGCGGGGTCTGGACCTATTGGGACTATCAGGCTGGCGCCTGGCAGCGCGACCACGGCTTTCGCATCGACCACGGCCTGCTCTCTCCCGAGCTGGCCGACCGTCTGGAGGCTTGCGGGGTCGACAAGGAGCACCGCGGCCGCGAGAAAGCCAGCGATCACGCACCGGTGTGGTTCAGTTTCAGGGTTTGACGGGATCGTGATTTTGTCGGGTGCAAGGACAGGCCGGAGGGCCTGCCCGCACCCAACCAGAATCAACGATAAAATACGTGGTTGTCGATCCGCGCCAGGCGAGTCAGGCGCCAGCCGGGCGAGACATAGGCGGCGTGAAAGAACAGCGCGCCTTCGGCTTGGCTTTTCCAGCTTCCGGCGTGAGCGATCTGGGCGATGGCCACCGCATTCTTCCACTGGCGCGAGGCCTTGGCGATACCCGGCATCGAATTGCCGCGCACAAACGAGAACTGCGAGCGCTGGAACACCACTCCGCAATAGGAATCGGGGAAACGCCCCGATTTCGAGCGGGCGACCACGACCCGGCCGACGGCAAGCTGCCCGGCCAGCGTTTCGCTCTTGGCTTCGAAATAGATCGCCCCGGCAAGGCAGTTCAATTCGCGCGAGAGGTCGCTCGGCTGGGGTTGGGCGTTGACCAGCGCGGCCAGCGACGCGGCGCGCGGCGCCGGGGCAGCCGGCGCGGCTGGAGCCACATCCACCACGGGCGCCTCCACGACCGCGGCGGGAGCCTGCGGCATGGTGACCAGCGTGGAATCCTGGGAAATCGGCTCCTGAATTGCAGCCTGGGCCTGGCGGGCCTTGGCTGCAGCGCCCGAACCGTCGGCGCTGAAGACAATCGTCAAAGTCATGGCGGCCACGGCAAATGCACTGGCCTTGTTAAGCTTGCGGCTCATTCGTCCGTCGTATTGGGCGGTGGACGCGCCCGCGCAGGGTGGAGGAAGCTGGCACCCTGAAGGCGTTTCGTTCCCTGCCGGAACCCTGCCGGCTGTCCCCCGTCTGCGTGCAAGCGCGGTAGGCCTGAATGCCCCCCGCGCCGCCTGCGCACAAACAAAAGGTGGGCGCCCTTAGATTCCGCAGTGCAGCATAGTCAACCGGTTTCGTCACTCAATCCGATGAACCGTTCACCATTCACGATATCCAGTTCGACAATCCACAGGTCCGAATCCTGATGCCCGCGTCGCTTGATGTATTCATGGAATTCAACTGAATTTTCAGGTGTTTGTGTGCGAGTCAGGCGCCATTCGCGGCGACCGATCGCGCTCGGCATCCGTTCAAAAAGGCGCGCGTTCGCGCCCTTTTCGGTAAGAATCACGATCAAGGTACCGGCCTCGCGTTCACCTTTGTGAACGACCGCGGCGAAGCCTCCGGCTGCCTGAACCTGGCGAATCAACCCCGACACCTCCAGGTGTGCGGGCAGGCGGAAGTCCCCGTCAGGCGGCGTCGCGGTCAATGCCGTTGACCAGCAAGGCGTAGAGTGCCTCTGCCCCCGGCGCCTCGCTCAGCGCCGCGTGCATCGCTTCGTCGCGCATCATCCGGCTGATTGCGGCGAGCGCATGCAGATGCGCGGCCCCGGCCTGTTCGGGAGAGAGCAGGCCGAACACCAGATCGACCGGCATGCCATCGGCTGCATCGAAGGCAACCGGCGATTCGAGCCTGAAGAACGCCGCCACCGGACGGCTCAGTTCGGGAATTCGCGCGTGGGGAATGGCGACACCGCGGCCAAAGCCGGTGCTGCCCAGTTTTTCGCGTTCTTCGATCCGTTCGAGCACCAGGGCCGAGTCGAGTCCGTAAACCCCGGCGAATCGCTGGGCGAGCTGCTCGAGGATCGCCTGCTTGCTGTCAGCATCAATCGTGCCGACGGCTTCAGGCTGAAGGTTGAAAAGTGCTGTCATCGGGTGGTGCCGGATTCCAAAATTGCGAAAAGGGGATGCGGGCACGGGCAAGACCCGGCGTGTCAGCCGCATCGGTCCCCTGTCCCTCATCCCCGGAAAGTGCGCGGGCCTTTAGCCTGTGCGCTAGGAAGGTTCAACCCAGCCGATCGAACCATCGCCGCGGCGGTAAACCATATTGTGCTTTCCGGTGCCAGCATTTTTGAACAGCAGCGCATTGGTGTTGCGCAGATCGAGCATCATCACCGCGTCGGATACCGTGGTTTCGGGCACATCGACCCGGGTTTCGGCGATCACCACCGGGGCATCGGCCGAAATCTCTTCCGCCGCCACGTCCGGCTCGACAAAGACGGTATAGGCCGCCTCTTCCGCCCGAGTAGCGTGAGCAGACTGGGTGTGGCGATCATTGATCCGGCGTTTGTAGCGGCGCAGCTGCTTGTCGATCTTTTCCGCCGCCTGGTCGAGCGCGAGGTGTGCATCCTGAGCGATGCCCGCACCTTTGAGCACCAGGCCCTGCATCGCATGGGTTACAATATCGCAGCGAAAGGCCCCGGCTGGCGCGCGGTTGAAAGTGATGGTGCTGGACAGTGCCTGACCGAAGTATTTGTCGACAATCGCGGCCAGCCGCTCCTGCGCGTGGCTTTGCAATGCCTCGCCGGTTTCGACCTGGTGGCCGGAAACGCGAATATCCATAGTTAGCCTTCTCCTGTCATGGTGCCTCGGAAATCCGGCTTCAGTCGTTCCACAGGGGTGACTTGACCGTTTCGAGGAATGCGGCGTGGGCCGCCAGTTCCGCCTCGCTTGCAGCGTGGGGACGGGCTGGTCGGAAGGTCCGTTCGCGCTGCGCCAGAGTGGTCGCGGCGTGGACAAGACCGTCGGCGGCATCGGCGGCCAGTTCCAGCCCGATCTGACGCCCGCCGGTCAGCTCGACATAGACCTGAGCCAGCAATTCAGCGTCGAGCAGCGCGCCGTGGCGGGTGCGGTGGCTGCGGTCGATCCCGTAGCGGGTGCAGAGCGCGTCAAGGCTGAGCTTGGCGCCGGGGTGGCGGACGCGGGCCAGCGCGACGGTGTCGATCATCCGGGTGCGCGAAACCGGCTCAAGCCCGCATATTTCCAGCTCGGTGTTGAGAAAACCGAAGTCGAACCCGGCATTGTGCGCGACCAGCATCGAATCGCCCAGAAACTCCAGAAGGTCAGCGGCCCTTTCGTGGAAGCGCGGTTTGTCCGACAGGAAGGTGATCGACAGGCCGTGCACCGCTTCGGCGGCGGCAGGCATGTCGCGATCGGGGTTGAAATAGGCGTGAAAAGTGGCCCCCGTGGACACCCGGTTGACCATTTCGATGCAACCGATTTCGACCAGCCGGTCACCGGTCTTCGGATCAAGGCCAGTGGTTTCGGTGTCGAAGATGATCTCACGCATCGGAATGAATATCTGCCTCATGCGGGCGGCGCGCAAGGGGGCTTGCGCCTATTTTTGCGTTCCGGTGAGCCGATGCACAAGGCGCTGTACCGCGTGGCGGGTTTCGGCAAGCGACGTGCCGGTATCGATCACATGGTCGGCGCGGGCGCGCTTCTCGGCATCGGGCATCTGCAGGCTGAGGATCTGGGCAAATTTCGCCTCGCTCATGCCCGGCCGGGCCAGCACCCGTTCACGCTGCATCGCCGACGGCGCTGAAACGACCAGAACCGCATCAAGGCCGTGCTCCGCGGTCTTCTCGAACAGCAGCGGAATGTCGAACACGATCAGCGGTGCACAGGCATTGTCGGCCAAAAACGCGCGGCGCATTTCGGCGACCTCGGGATGGACGATCGCCTCGAGCCGCTTCAGCGCCTCGGGAATGCCAAACACTGCGGCGCCCAACTTCTGCCGGTCGACCCCCGCCGGCCCAGTGGTGCCGGGAAAGGCGCGTTCGATCGGGCCCAGCAGTGCGCCGCCCGGGCCCTGCAATTCATGCACGGCGGCATCGGCATCGAACACCGGCACACCCAGCCCTTTGAACATTGCCGCGACCGCGCTCTTGCCCATACCGATCGAGCCGGTCAGGCCCAGG
Source organism: Novosphingobium sp. (assembly GCA_013141325.1). Classification (GTDB taxonomy): domain Bacteria; phylum Pseudomonadota; class Alphaproteobacteria; order Sphingomonadales; family Sphingomonadaceae; genus Novosphingobium. Next base: position 8,997 of record JABFRE010000031.1, on the reverse strand, counting down.
ATGAACGGTTTGCGATGAGCTTCACGAAGGGATGAAGGTTCGGCGCTCATGCGGCCAGCCGTTTGCGCAAGTCGCCATCGCGCTGGCGCGGAGCGGGCTGGCCGTAGAACTTCGCGAAGGCCGCTGCGGCCTGGCCGATCAGCATCGCCAGTCCGTCTACCGTCGCAAAGCCGCGCGCGCGCGCCTCTGCCAGCAGCGGTGTCTCCACGGGATCGGTGACGATGTCATAGACCACGCTGCCCGGCGGGGTGTGACTGAAATCAAACGCCAGCGGCGGCTGCCCAGCCATGCCCAGCGGGCTGGCGTTGACCACCAGATCGAGCAGCCCCGCGCGGTCATCGAAAGCAAAATCGGTCGGCGTGGCAAAGTGCGCCAGATCGACTGCGTGGTGATCCCCCTGCGGCGCCAACTCGGCGAGCAGCGTCTGTGCCTTGGCCGGATCGCGCGCGGCCAGCACCACGTGGAAGCCCCGCCCGGCCAGCGCCGCGACGATCGCCCGTGCTGCGCCGCCAGCCCCCAGCACGCGGGCCATCCGGTAGAGGTGCCGCTGATCCAACAGCGGCATCAGGGGTTCGAGAAACCCTGCGGCATCGGTGTTGTACCCGACCAGCTGCCCACCGCTCTCCTGTACAACGGTGTTGACCGCGCCGATCGCCGACGCCTGCGGATCGATCCTGTCAAGCAGCGGCAAGATCGCCTGCTTGTGTGGCATCGTGACATTGCAGCCGCGCCAGTCTGGATCGGCGCGGCGTGCGGCAAGGTAGCCGCCAAGGCCATCCGCCGTGACAAGGGCAGCGCGGTAATCCGCGTCGATTCCCAGCTGACCCAGCCAGAACCTGTGGATCGTCGGGCTTTTCGATTGCACGATCGGATCGCCGATGACCTCTGCAAAAGGTATTCCGGTGTTCATGCCGCCAGAGCCCCCAGATCGCGCAACGCCGACAGAACACGTACCAGCGGCATGCCGAGCACGGTGAAATGGTCACCGTCGATGCCTTCGAACAGCTGCACCCCGCGCCCTTCGATCCGGAACACCCCGACGCAGCCCGCCACGGCGGGCCATTCGTGCCCGAGATAGGCGGTGATGAAGGGTTCGGAGAGATCGCGTACCGTCAGCCGGGCCAGCGCTGCGTGGCTCCACAAGACCTTGTCGCCGCGCGCCAGCGCGGCCGCGCTGTGCAGGTGTATCTGGCGTCCGGAAAAGTGCCGCAGATGCGCGGCGGCCTCCTCGCGGCTGGCGGGCTTGTCGAACCGGCGACCATCGACCTCGACCAGCGAATCGCTGCCCAGCACCAGCCGTCCGGTGTGAAGCGCGGACACGGCCAGGGCCTTTGCCTCGGCCAGAGCCAGAGCCACGCGGTCCGGCGCAGCATCGCCCAGCGCCTGTTCCAGTGCCCGCTCGTCAAGCTGCGCCGGGACGGCTTCGAACGGCACCCCTGCGGCTTCGAGCATCGCCTTGCGCGATCCGCTTTGCGAGGCGAGGATCAGCGTCATGCGGCCGAAGCACCACTCTTGTCGGCGCGGAATTCGTTGTAGAGGTTGATGATCGCGGCGGCGGCCTCTTCGATCGAGCGGCGGGTGACGTCGATCACCGGCCAGCCGTTGTCGGCAAACATCCGCCGGGCATAGAGCACTTCGGCGTTGACCCGGTCGCTATCGACATAGCCCGTCTCGGGCGCCTGGCCCAGCGAGAGCAGCCGGTTGCGGCGGACCTGGACCAGCCGTTCGGGTGCAGTGGTCAGCCCCACCACCAGCGGATGTTTCAGCCCGTAGAGCGCGGGCGGCGGCGGGCTTTCAACCACGATCGGGATATTGGCGACCTTGTAGCCGCGGTTGGCAAGATAGATCGAGGTCGGGGTCTTCGAACTGCGCGACACCCCGGCCAGGACGATATCCGCCTCTTCCCAGTCTTCCCAGCTGACCCCGTCGTCGTGGGCGATGGTGTAGTGGATCGCATCGACCCGGGCGAAATAGGCTTCGTCCATCGCGTGCTGGCGGCCGGGGCGAGCCTTGGGGTGCTGGCCCAGCGCGGCCTCCAGCGCATCAACCGCGGAATCGAGCACCGGCACCACCGGCAGACCCAGTGTGCGGCAATGGTCTTCCAGCCGGGTCCGTGTTTCGGCGTTGACCAGAGTGAACAGCACCAACCCCGGATTGCTGGCAATTTCCGCCATGATCCGGTCAAGGTGCTGCTGCGAGCGGACCATCGGCCAGAAGTGGCGGATAACGTCCGCCCCTTCGAACTGGGCAAGCGCCGCCTTGGCGATCATCTCAAGCGTTTCGCCGGTCGAATCCGACAGGAGGTGAAGATGCAGACGCGGCATGGCGAACGGGTTAACGGCCCCTGTGGATGACACGCTGCATAAACCACGGGAGAAACCATGGCACAAGTTTGCCGCGGGATTCGCTCCCCGCAAGCGGCCTTCCACATGGAGGCTTGTGGACAGGTGGACAAGCTTTCCCACAGGTTGGGGATAGGGGGAAAAAGACTCGCTTGACGCCGCTATGATGCGAGTCGGGACGCGCTTTGCTCTGTTCAGCGCGGGACAATTCAGGCAGGGCGCGCTTGTTCCCGCTTTCCACAGCCCAACTACCTACAAAAGCCTTATAGAATCTAATTTGATTTGGATTGGAATCGCGCAATGTCTGCTTTGCTCCTTCGTACCCTGCGCGGCGAAAACGCTGCCGAACGGCCGGTCTGGCTGATGCGTCAGGCGGGCCGCTATCTGCCGGAATACCGGGCTTTGCGGGCGCAGAAGGGCGGGTTCCTGGCTCTGGTTTACGATGCCGAAGCGGCCGCAGAGATCACCTTGCAACCAATCCGCCGGTTCGGTTTTGACGGAGCGATCCTGTTTTCCGACATCCTGATCGTGCCCTATGCCATGGGGCAGGATCTGGAGTTTCTGGTCGGCGAAGGTCCAGCGTTGTCGCCGCGGTTGGTCGATACCGCGCTGTCGGCATTGCAGGCAGTGCCAGAGCGGCTCGATCCGATCTACGAAACGGTAAAGCTGGTCCGCGCGCAGCTTCCCGCCGACAAGACGATGCTGGGCTTTGCCGGCAGCCCCTGGACCATCGCTACCTACATGGTGAATGGCGAAGGCAGCCGCGACCAACATGAGACCAGGGCCATGGCCTATCGCGATCCGGCGGCGTTCCAGGCAATCATCGATGCAGTGGTGGCGGTAACGGCGGATTATCTGGCCGGCCAGATCGCCGCCGGCGCCGAAGCGGTCCAGCTATTCGATTCGTGGGCCGGCAGTCTGGCTCCCGCCGAATTCGAACGCTGGGTGATCGCGCCCAATGCGGCGATCGTTTCCGCGATCAAGGCGCGCTTTCCCGATGTGCCGGTTATCGGCTTTCCAAAAGGTGCTGGCGAAAAGCTGGCCGCCTATGCGCGCGAAACCGGCGTGGATGCGGTCGGGATCGACGAAACCATTGATCCGCTCTGGGCCGCGAAAACCTTGCCCGCCGGGCTTCCGGTACAAGGCAATCTTGATCCGTTATTGCTGCTGGCTGGCGGTGATGAACTGGAGCGTCAGGCGCTGCGGATTCTCGATGCCTTTGCCGATCGCCCGCACGTCTTCAATTTGGGGCACGGGATCGGGCAGACCACACCGGTTGAAAATGTCGGGCAATTGCTGAGCGTGGTGCGCGGCTGGCGGCGGTAGGGCGCGATCGCTTGGCCCGGGAAGTGTTGCCAAGCTGCCGCGCTGACGCAGCCAAAACTTGGTCGATACCAGTAACACGTTGAGCGATAAGTCGCAGCGTTCTAGTGAGGGGACCATACCCTTCCTCCCCAAGCAAGGTTCGAAAACGCGATTTTTTGGGAGTCGATCGATGCAGAAATTTACCCGTGCGCAGCGCATTCAGGCGCTGTCGCTGGCCGCCAGCATTTTGGCGCTGGCCACCCCCGCCATGGCGCAGGAAGCCGCTCCGCAGCCCGAGGAAGAGGCCGCCGGGGCCGAGATCATCGTCACTGCCACCCGTCGTTCGGAAGCCTTGTCGGATGTGCCAATCGCCATTTCGGCGGTCAATGCGCAGTCGCTCCAGAACTCGGGTGCGAACGATATCCGCCAGCTCAACCAGCTGGCACCGTCGCTGCTGGTTTCCTCGACCGGGACCGAAGCCAACGGTTCGGCCCGTATCCGCGGGATCGGCACCGTCGGTGACAATCCTGGGCTGGAAAGCTCAGTCGCGGTGTTCATCGACGGCGTCTACCGCTCGCGCTCGGGAATCGGGCTCAACGAACTGGGCGAGATCGAACGGGTCGAAGTGCTGCGCGGGCCGCAGGGCACGCTGTTCGGCCGTAACGCCTCCGCTGGTCTGATCCACGTGATCAGCAAGAAGCCGTCGTTCAATCTGGGCGGAAACGCCGAAGCGACCTATGGTAATTTCAACTACTGGCGGCTGGCTGGTGGGCTGACCGGACCGCTTTCGGACACCATTGCCGCGCGGGTCGACGCAGTTTGGTCAAAGCGTGACGGGTTCTACAACGACACCGTCAACGGACGTGACGTCAACAACCGCGACCGTTATTTCGTGCGCGGCCAGCTGTTGTTCGAACCCAGCGATGCCACCACCCTGCGCCTGATCGGCGACTATTCGCGCAAGAGCGAGGAATGCTGCGCCGCGGTCTACCTCGACAGCGCATTCAACCCGCTGATCGGCGGCCTGAACGATCCGGCGCAGAACAACATCGTCCGGGTGCTGACCGATCTGGGTCAACCCGCCGCAGCGATGAGCAACCCGTTCAGCCGCAACATTTGGGTCAGCAGCGGACGGACCTTCCACGGGACCACGACCGACGGCGGTATCAGTCTGGAAATAAACCATGATTTCGGCGCGGCCAAGCTCACTGCGATCACCGGCTATCGTCAGTACAAGAGCGGTGGCGGGTCCGACACCGACTATTCGGCGGTCGACATTCTCTACCGTGCCGATGACGGCAATGCCTATCGCCAGTTCAAGACCTTCAGCCAGGAACTGCGCCTGCAAGGTTCTGCGCTGGGCGACAAGCTCGACTGGTTGATCGGTGGCTTCATGGCGCACGAGCGGCTGAACCTGGCCGACAACCTCAAGTTCGGCAGCCAGTATGGCCGTTTCGCAACCTGCCGGATAATCAGTGGCGGGGGACTGGCGGGTTTCTACGCACCGACCCAGCCGGGCTGTCTGAGCGCGACCGGACGGGCGACGGTTTCTACCTTCGGCGCGGACATCATCAACGGGTTCGACACGCTGGATGCGATCAACAACCGTGGCAGCACGAAGGATCTCTACAGCCAGCTGAGCAAGAACTACGCCCTGTTCACCCACAACATCTTCTCGATCACCGACAGTCTCAAGCTGACCCTGGGTGCTCGCTACACTTGGGAAAACAAGGACTTCAACGCCACCTTTGGCAACAACAACACCGGTTGTCAGACCCTGCATTCAACCCTGGTTGACGATCTGACCAGCACCAACGCAACGGTGCGGGCGCTCGCCGGTTCGCTGATCGGGCTGGGCTGTCAGGGCAATTCGACCGCCGAGCTCAACGGGGTGTCGATCGCCAGCAAGCGCAGCGAAAGCCAGTTCACCGGCACTGCAGTGCTGTCGTACAAGGTCAACGAAGACCTGATGACCTACGCCAGCTTCTCAAAGGGATACAAGGCTGGTGGCTTCAACCTTGACCGTTCTGCATTGAAGGGCGCGACCTTCCCCTTTGCCGCCACGACTGGCGGGGCGCAGGCTCTGGTCGGCAACCTTCAGTTTGATCCGGAAATCGTCAACGCCTACGAAGTGGGCATCAAGTATGGCACCCGTCCGTTCAGCCTGTCGCTGACCGCCTTCCGGCAGGAGTTCAAGAACTTCCAGCTGAACACCTTCAACGGATCGGTGTTCCTGGTCCAGACGGTCAACGGCTGTTCGGCCAGCCTTGCCGGGGGTGATCGCGATGCCAGCGCCGCGACCGGCGCCTGCGCGCAGAAGGATGTCGGATACGGAGTGCTGAGCCAGGGTATCGAGCTTGAAGCCGCGCTCAACCCGACCCGGCATCTCGCGATGAACTTCGGCGTGACGCATGCCAGCACCAAATACCGGAACGACCTGGTCGGCAACAAGAGTGGCGCGCCTCTCGATCCGGCGCTGCGGATGCTGCCCGGAAAGCAGATGTCGAACGCGCCGCGCTGGGTGGTGACGAGCTCGGCGTCGTGGACTCCGGAGCTGGGCGATTCGGGGCTGTCGGCCCTGTTCTACCTCGATGGGCGGCTCAGCGGTGACTACAACACCGGTTCCGACCTGTTCCCGCAGAAGGCGCAGGATTCATTCCTGCTGGTCAACGGGCGGGTCGGTCTGCGCGGGCCTGACCAGAAATGGGCGGTCGAGTTCTGGGCGCAGAACCTGTTCAACCAGCAATACACCCAGGTGGCCTTCAACACGCCGTTCCAGGCCGGCGGGGCGTCAGCATCGTTCGTTGATCCGCAGTTCCCGGGCGGACGGCAGCTGTTCTCGGCCTTCCTGGCTGAACCGCGGACCTACGGCGTAACCCTGCGCGGCAAGTTCTGATCGCACAAGACCGAAAGGCCCGGATCGTCCTCGTGCGGTCCGGGCCTTTTCGCATCCGCATTTGCGCTTGCCACGCGTGCGGGTCTTGAGCGAAAGCCCGGGTCCGGCCTATGGTGGGCCTATGCAGCAGGTACTGGCGATGACCTATCTCTGGCTGAAGGCCGGGCACGTAATTTTCGTAATTTTCTGGATGGCAGGGCTGTTCATGCTGCCCCGCTTCTTCGTCTACCATCAGGAAGCGACGCCGGATTCGCCCGAGAATGCCATCTGGACCGACCGCGAGCGCAAGTTGCTCAGCATCATCCTGTGGCCCTCGCTGGTGGTGGTCTGGGTGCTGGGGCTGGCGCTGGCCTGGACCATTGGGGCCTTTGGCCAGCCATGGTTCCAGGTCAAACTGGCTCTGGTGCTGGCGCTCAGCGCATACCATGTCTGGCTGGCGGGTTATCACAAGGCGCTCGCCCAGGGCGAGCGACGGCTGACGGGCCGGCGGCTGCGGATGATCAACGAGGTGCCGGGCATTGCCGCGGCGCTGATTGTGATCCTGGTGATCCTCAAGCCCTTCTGATCCGTTGACGCCGCGCGCTCAGGCGCCTATCTGCGGCGCCACCGGCACAAGCCCGCGCACCTCGACGCGGCGCGATCCGCTTTCTCCAAGCCCTTCGATCGGCCGGCCATTCCCAGACTCCGTCAGAACACGGAAAGACGACATGCACCTGAAAGAACTCAAGAAAAAAACCTCTGCCGAGCTGGTCGAAATGGCCGAAGAGCTGGGCGTCGAAGGCGCGTCGACAATGCGCCGCCAGGACCTGATGTTCGGGATCCTCAAGGAAGTCGCCGAAGACGGCGAGGAAATTGTCGGCCAGGGCACCATCGAAGTGCTGGCCGACGGATTCGGCTTCCTGCGCAGCCCCGAGGCGAACTATCTGGCCGGGCCGGACGACATCTACGTCTCGCCGAACCAGGTCCGTAAATGGGGCCTGCGCACCGGCGACACCGTGGAAGGCGAGATCCGCGCGCCCAAGGACGGCGAGCGCTATTTCGCGATCACCAAGCTGGTCACGGTCAACTACGACGATCCTGAAGTGGTCCGCCACCGCGTCAATTTCGACAACCTGACCCCGCTCTACCCGGATGAGAAGCTCAGCCTCGATACGCTTGACCCGACGGTTAAGGACAAGTCGGCGCGGGTGATCGATATCATCAGCCCCCAGGGCAAGGGTCAGCGCGCACTTATCGTCGCGCCGCCGCGCACCGGCAAGACCGTGCTGCTGCAGAACATCGCCAAGGCGATCACCGACAACCACCCGGAAGTGTTCCTGATCGTCCTGCTGGTTGACGAGCGCCCCGAGGAAGTCACCGACATGCAGCGCTCGGTCAAGGGCGAAGTGATCTCCTCGACTTTCGACGAGCCCGCCACCCGCCATGTTCAGGTTGCCGAAATGGTGATCGAAAAGGCCAAGCGCCTGGTCGAGCACAAGCGTGACGTCGTCATCCTGCTCGATTCGATCACCCGCCTTGGCCGGGCCTACAACACCGTCGTGCCTAGCTCGGGCAAGGTGCTGACCGGCGGCGTCGATGCCAACGCCCTGCAGCGCCCCAAGCGCTTCTTCGGCGCGGCGCGCAACATCGAGGAGGGCGGGAGTCTGTCGATCATCGCCACCGCACTGATCGATACCGGCAGCCGCATGGACGAAGTGATCTTCGAAGAGTTCAAGGGCACCGGCAATTCGGAAATCGTGCTGGACCGCAAGGTTGCGGATAAGCGGATCTTCCCGGCGCTCGACGTTGGCAAGAGCGGAACCCGCAAGGAAGAGCTGCTGGTCGAAAAGGACAAGCTCTCCAAGATGTGGGTGCTGCGCCGGATCCTGATGCAGATGGGCACGATCGACGCGATGGAATTCCTGCTCGACAAGATGAAGGATTCCAAGACCAACGAAGACTTCTTCGCGACGATGAATCAGTAGAATGGCGCTGCTCGTTCCCCGCCGCGCGGTGCTTACCGGCGCGCCGGGGGCGGGCAAGACCACGCTGCTGGATGCCGCTGCGGCTGCGGGGATCGCGACATCGCCCGAAGTCGCGCGCGAACTGCTGAAGGCACCCGGCGGGATGGAGCTTCGCGCGGCCGATCCGCTGGGCTTTGCCGAGGAAATGCTCGAAGCCCACGCGCGCGAGTTTGAACGCCACGCCGGCCGCGGTGAAGCGGTGCTGTTCGATCGCGGTTTCCCCGATGTGGTGGGGTTCCTCGACGTGTCCGGCCTGCCGGTTTCGCCGGCAATCGAGCGCGCCTGCAAGGAACTGCGCTACACGGGCCCGATCCTTCGCGCCCCGGCCTGGGCGGCGATCTATATTCAGGATGCGCAGCGGATTCAGGACTGGGAAGGCGCCGTTGCCAGCGACGAGGCGGTGACGGCGGCGTGGAAGCGGTATGGGTACGAGGTGCAGGACCTGCCGTTC
>JABFRE010000242.1 GCA_013141325.1 Novosphingobium sp. | reverse complement strand
TCATCGCTGCGACCAGCTGGACCCGCGCCGGGAAGGTGACGTGGGCATTCGCCCGTGCCACATCGACCACCCCGGTTTCCAAGGGCTGGCGCAGCGAATCGAGAACGGCCCGCTGAAATTCGGGCAGTTCGTCGAGGAACAGCACCCCCAGGTGCGCGAGGCTGACCTCACCCGGGCGGACGCGCAGTCCTCCGCCGGTCAGCGCCGCCATCGAGGCAGAATGGTGCGGTGAGCGGAACGGGCGGGCGCGGCTGATCCGCCCTTCTTCCAGCGTCCCCGCGACCGAGGAAACCATCGACACCTCCAGCGCCTCGGCCGCGGTCAGTTCGGGCAGGATGCCGGGCAGGCATGAGGCGAGCAGGCTTTTGCCCGCGCCCGGCGGGCCGATCATCAGCAGGTTGTGCCCGCCCGCGGCGGCAATCTCCAGCGCGCGTTTGGCCACTTCCTGCCCTTTGACCTGCTTCAGATCGGGCCCGAAGCCCGGCGGATCTGCCACGCCGGGCTGCGGCGGGGGCAATTGCTGGGTGCCCTTGAGGTGGTTGAGCAGGCTGACCAGATCGGGCGCGGCAACCACCGCCACCCCGCTGGCCCAGCTGGCCTCTGCCCCCTGCGCGGCGGGACAGATCAGCCCCTTCCCCGCCTGCGAGGCGTGAAGTGCGGCGAGCAGCACGCCGGGGGTGGCCACCACCCGCCCGTCCAGCGCCAGTTCGCCCACCGCAACATAGTCGGCCAGCTGTTCGGCATCGGTCACCCCCATCGCCGCCAGCAGCGCCAGCGCAATCGGCAGATCGTAGTGCGAACCTTCCTTGGGCAGGTCGGCGGGAGACAGGTTGATGGTGATCCGCTTGGGCGGGAGCGAGAGGCCCATCGCCGCCAGCGCGGCGTGCACCCGCTCGCGGCTTTCGTTGACCGCCTTGTCGGGCAGTCCTACCAGATTGAAGCGCGGCATGCCCGGGGCGATCTGGCACTGCACTTCCACGCTGCGGGCCTCAAGCCCGAGGTAAGCAACCGTCGAAACCAGCGCGACCAAGCAAACCCCCATCGAAAAACGCAATAATCCGCTGTGGCGAAGGGCGAAGCGTCTGTCGAGAGCAAGTAATGCGGGATCGGCGGCAATCTGTTCTTAACCTTTGCCGTTGGGGTTACGGTAAAGCGCGGTGGGCGATTATGCCGCGCATGAACCGCTGTCTCTCGCTGTTGCTGCCCTTGCTGGTATTCACTGCGGCCCCGGCTGCAGCGCAGCAGGTGATCGAAGAGACGGTCGAGGAAACGGTTTTCGTCAGCGACGGCGGATCCGAACGGGTGGTGGGCCTTGGCTCGCCGGTGCTGCCAAAGGGGGTGGCGGCATACGGACCGTTCCGGGTTCTCGACGCAAGCCGGGCTGCACTGGTCGATGTTACCGACGCGCGCAGCCCGGCGCAGTTTGCGGCCATGATCAAGGCCTGGCCCGGCATCACCCGGATCGAGATGATCGAATGCCCCGGCACCGAGGACGACCGCGCCAATCTGGCGCTGGGCCGGATGATCCACGCCCGCGGGATCGCCACCCACGTTCCGGCCGGTGGCTCGGTCCGCTCGGGCGGGGTCGAGCTGTTTCTGGCCGGCACGCAGCACAGCGCCGATGAAGGTGCAGAGTTCGCGGTCCATGCCTGGGAAGACGAGGACGGCCGTCAAGCGACCGATTATCCTGCCGATTCCCCGGAAAACCGCGCCTATCTCGACTACTACCGCGAAATGGGCATGACTGCGCCGCAGGCTTCGGCGTTTTACGCGATGACCAATTCTGTGCCCTTCGAGCGGGCCCGCTGGCTGACCGCGCGCGACATGGGGCAATGGATGGCGGTTAGCCAGGGTTCGCATCGGTGATACGAGGCCGGTCGCAGCGGCGATTGGCGCACAAAACCAAGACTCCTCCCTTGACTCGGTCCAGTGCCTCACGTAACGGCGCGCCTCTGTAATTCGGTCGCCTTTGCGGGCGGCTTTTCTGTTCGAGATTCGAAGGCCCTTACAATGAAGCGCACTTTTCAGCCCAGCCGCCTCGTCCGCGCCCGCCGCCACGGCTTTCGTGCCCGCACGGCCACTGTCGGTGGCCGCAAGGTGCTGCGCGCCCGCCGCGCCCGCGGCCGCAAGAAGCTGTCGGCCTGAGCGAATCATTCAAAGTGTCGGTCCTGACCAAAAGGGCCGATTTCTTGTTAGCCAACCGGGGACTGCGGATTGCGCGCCCCGGTTTTGTGTTGTTGGCGCGGCCCAACGGTCTGGGCCAAGTGCGCTATGGCATTACCGTCACCAAAAAGATCGGGGCCGCTGTGGTCCGCAACCGAATGAAGCGCCGCTTTCGCGCCTTGCTGCGTGAGGCGCTGCCCACGGCCGGTCTGGCCGGGCACGACCACGTGCTGATCGGGCGCGAAGGCGGGGTTGAGCGCGACTTTGGCAAATTGCGCGAGGAACTGGCGATGGCCTTGGCCCGCGCTGCTGAGGGCAAAGGCGATCCCCCACGCAAACCGCGCGGAGAACGGCGGTAAAACGCCTCCTCATCCTCATCGCCCGCGGCTGGCAGTTGGGCCCGTCGCGGATCCTGCCGCCGACATGCCGCTACGCTCCGTCGTGCTCGCAATACGCCATCGAAGCGCTGCAGAAGCACGGCGCGATTAAGGGTAGCTGGCTGGCCTTGAAGCGTATATTGCGCTGCCATCCGTGGGGCGGACACGGATACGATCCGGTGCCTTGAAAGGCACCGTTTCTCCCCCATCTGACCTGCATTGAACGACAACAGGGATGCCTTCGTGGACA
>JABFRE010000002.1 GCA_013141325.1 Novosphingobium sp. | reverse complement strand
CCGGTTCGATCTGGTGCTGGAAAAGGCCTGCGAGCTGGGGGTTCGGGCGATCCAGCCGGTGCTGGCCCGGCGCTGCGTGGCCGACAAGCTCAACCTTGAGCGCGCCCGGACCATCCTCACCGAAGCGGCCGAGCAATGCGCCCGGACTGCCCTGCCAAAACTGTTGGCGCCGGTGAAGCTGGAGGTCCTGCTCAAGACGTGGCCGACGGACCGCGCCCTGTTCTTTGCGGACGAGAACGGCGGCGAAAATGCTGCACTGCAATTTGCTGGCCATCCCGGCCCGGCCGCGCTGCTGACCGGCCCCGAAGGCGGGTTCGACGAAGCCGAACGCGCCGCCGTGCGCGCCGTTCCCCAGACCTGCGCGATCACGCTGGGCCCCCGCGTGCTGCGCGGTGAAACCGCCGCAATTGCCGCCAGCGCGCTGTGGATGGGGACGTGCGGCGATTGGTAGCCTTGATCCTCCCCGGAACGGGGAGGTGGCGCGCCGAAGGCGTGACGGAGGGGTCGGGAGCTCACAGCACGCGCAGCACTCTGCGGCAAAGTTGAGACCCCTCCACCACTTCGTGGTCCCCCTCCCCGTTCCGGGGAGGATTTTTCGGTGGCGAACCTCGTTCTAAATCACTAACTCCCCCGCCATGAGCACGAGACAGGTTTCAGAAAGCAACGAACCGACCATCGAAAGCCGCGACCAGCTGGTGGCGCCGATGATCAAGGGCGAAAAGCCGCGTGAGGCCTGGCGGATCGGGACCGAGCACGAGAAGCTGGTCTATTGCACCGGCGATCACCACGCCCCCAGCTATGACGAACCCGGCGGAATCCGCGACATGCTGGTGGCGCTGGAGGATTTCGGCTGGGAACCGGTGATCGAAGGTGGGAACATCATCGCCCTGTCGGGCAGCGACGGCGCGGTCAGCCTGGAGCCGGCAGGGCAGCTGGAACTGTCAGGCGCGCCGCTGGTCAATTTGCACCAGACCTGCGACGAAACCGGACGCCACCTCGATCAGGTGAAGGCAATCGGCGCGAAGACCGGCAAGGGATTCCTGGGCCTGGGCATGTGGCCCGACAAGACCCGTGAAGAACTGCCGATCATGCCCAAGGGCCGCTATGCGATCATGCTGCGGCACATGCCGCGGGTCGGCACCATGGGGCTCGACATGATGCTGCGGACCTGCACGATCCAGGTCAATCTGGACTATGCCAGCGAGGCGGACATGGTGCAGAAGTTCCGCACCAGCTTGGCGCTGCAACCGTTGGCGACGGCCCTGTTCGCCAATTCCCCTTTCACGGAAGGCAAGCCCAATGGCTTTCTTTCGTACCGCAGCCACATCTGGTCCGACACCGATCCGGCCCGTACCGGCATGCTGCCCTTCGTGTTCGAGGACGGCTTTGGTTATGCGCGCTATGCCGAATACATGCTCGATGTGCCGATGTACTTCGTCTACCGCGACGGCAAATATATCGACGCCGCCGGGCAGAGCTTCCGCGATTTTCTGGATGGCAAGCTGCCGGCGCTGCCGGGTGAGCGCCCCACAGCGAGCGACTGGCAGGATCACCTCTCCACCGCCTTCCCCGAAGTCCGGCTGAAGAGCTTCCTTGAAATGCGCGGTGCCGATGGCGGCCCGTGGAACCGGATCTGCGCGCTGCCGGCCTTCTGGGTCGGTCTGCTCTATGATCAGACCGCGCTCGATGCCGCATGGGATCTGGTCAAGGGCTGGGACATGGACGGGCGCGAGCGGCTGCGCAGCGAAGTGCCCCGGCTGGGCCTGGACGCACCGCTTCCGGGCGGCGGCACGCTGAAGGACATCGCCGCCGAGGTGCTGGCGATCAGCCGCGCCGGACTTAACGCGCGCGGCCAGCTGAACCGGATCGGCGAAACCGAGGCCGGGTTCCTGAACCCGCTGGATGAGATCGTCGCCTCGGGCAAGGTTCCCGCCCAGCGCCTGCTCGACAAGTTCCACGGGCCGTGGGGCGGCGACATTTCGCGCGTTTACGAGGAAAGTTTCTGATGCCGGTCGCGGTGATCGGCCAGTTCCGCTTTCCGCCCGAAGCTGTGGAGCAGGCCCGCCCGGTTATGCGGAGGGTGATCGAGGCCACGCGCGCGGAAGCGGGCTGCGTCGAGTACAACTACGCCGAAGACGTGCTCGATCCCGGCCTGATCCGGGTGAGCGAAATCTGGGACAGCGCCGAGCAGCTCGCCGCGCACATGCAGACCCCGCACATGGCCCGATGGCAACAGGAACGGGCAGAGCTGGGGCTAAGCGAGCGGGCAATCACTGTCTATGCGGTCAGCGGTGCCGAACCGCTTTGACCGCTATTCGGCGGGCTGGATCACCTGCCGCCGCCCTTTGACCACCCGTCCCAGCCGCCCCAACGCCGCGGTGACCGGCGCGTTGTGCTGCATCCACTCGTGGTATGCGCGGTACTTCGGGTCTTCGCCCAGCAGGTGGCGTTCCTCGGTCTTGGCGCGCCAGAAATAGATCGCGCTGACGCAGGCGAGGAAGAAGGTGTTGCGGATCATGTCCACACTAGAGCCGTTTGTGACGAAGAACGGCATCGAGGCCAGCCACCAGAACAGGTTCTTCGACAGGTAGGCCGGATGGCGGGTAAAGGCATAGGGCCCTCCCGTCAGCACGCCGCGGTAGGTCAGGTTGGAAAAGCGGATCCCGAAGGCCACCGTCGCCCAGGCGTAAATCCCCGTCAGCATGACCAGCAGCGCGGCCCACAGCCACAGCAGCGCGTTCTGCCCGGCGAGCACGTGGACCCAGTTGTCGTCGCCGTGCGTGGCGGTAAGGTAGAACAGCGGCCGGTCGGACGGGCTCATCAGCTGGAACGG
>JABFRE010000252.1 GCA_013141325.1 Novosphingobium sp. | reverse complement strand
CCGCTCGGGCAATTGTCGATCATTTGAATAGAGTTTCGCCGCTGCGCCGGCGAGAAAGTTCTTCCTAGCCGCGCCGAAGCGAAACTTTTCTGCGGCAATCAGCGTCGCCGATAGCGAAAATACCAGACCTCGTGCCCGTAGACGGTGCGGGCCTTGTGCTCATAGCGGGTTTCGGGCCAGCCGCCGGGGCGCTGCTGAAAGTCCTCCGGGTCTTCGATCAGCCAGTCGAACTGGGCCCGGTGGCGGCGCATAACCATCAAAGCGTGGCGGACATAGACCGCGTGATCGGTGCCAAAGCGGAATTCGCCGCCGGGCTTCAGCTTGGCCGCGAACAGATCGACTGGGCCATCGTTCATCATCCGCCGTTTGGCATGGCGCGCCTTGGGCCAGGGATCGGGGTGAAGCAGATAGAGAAACGACAGCGAGCCGTCGGGGATTCGCCGCAGCACCTCGAGCGCGTCGCCGTGGTGGATCCGCACATTGCCCAGCGGCGGGTGCACTCCGTTGTCACCGGCAACGTGGGTCAATGCCTGGGCCACACCGTTCAGGAACGGCTCGGCGCCGATGAACCCGTGATCGGGCAGCATGTCGGCGCGCGCCGCCATGTGCTCGCCCCCGCCAAAGCCGATCTCGAAATGGAGCGGACGATCGTCGCCGAACAGCAGTGCGGCCGTGACATCGCCTTCGCCCGGGACCGCGATCCGGGGCAGCAGCTCATCGACCAGCCCCTGCTGGCCGGCGCGCAGCGGCTTGCCCTTCGAACGGCCGTAGAGCCGGTTGAGCGTGATCGGATCGCCGGGTTTGTAGGCTGTCATGGCCCGGCGCGATGACAGCGTCGCCGTCACGGGTCAATGCGTGACAGCCAAGCCGCAGCCCTGACGCTCAGCCGGATCCGACCGATCGAGCAGGCGAACGCCCGGTTTTGCACTGCTTCTGCGCCGGCGCAGTCGACATGGCAGGGCGCTTGCGGAATGATAGCCGTACCGCCACGTTCCTGCACGTGCCGCTCGCTTAAAGTCCGGGATAAATTCATGCCCATCCGCCTTGCCAAACTGCCAATGCCAAGCTGGACGATCCGCCTCGCGGCCTGCCTGTTGCTGCTCGCGGCGCCGGCTTCCGGCGCTCTGGCCGACAACAACCTGAGCCCAGCAAGCGCGCCGCCACCGATCGCTATCGAACATGTCACCGTCCTGCCGATGACTGCGAATGGCGCGGTTCTGCGCGATGCCACCGTCGTGATCGACGGCGGACGGATCACCGCGCTGCAAGGGCCGGTACCGCGCGGCGCGAAGCGGATCGACGGGCGCGGAAAATGGCTCATTCCCGGTCTCGCCGACATGCACGTGCATCTGCCGTCCGATGGCTTGATGCGCCCGCCCCGATTTCCCACCGAAGCACCCAATCTGTTCTTCGACACCCAGGACATCATGACGCCGTACATTGCCAATGGCGTGACTCAGGTGATGAACCTTGACGCCGTCGCGGCGTCCGTCGGTCAGCGCAACGCCATCGCCCGCGGCAGCGTTCTGGGTCCGCATATCGCCCTGGCGGCGGTCATCAACGGCGGCACGGGGCGCGGCCGGATCGCCAACACTCCGGCAGATGGCCGCCAGGCCGTTCGCGACAGCCGGGGTGAGGGCTATGATTTCATCAAGGTCTATTCCGATCTAGACACCGAGACCTTTTTGGCAATCGTCGACGAGGCCGGCAAGGTCGGGATGAAGGTGGTCGGCCACATCCCCGAAGCCTTCGAGGGGAAGCTGGACAGCGCGTTCGTGCCCGGCTTTGCGCTGATTGCCCATGCCGAAGAACTCTCGAAGCATTCCGAGAATTTTACCGATGCGGACGCCGCCCGGTTCGCCCGGCTGGCCAAGCAGAACGGAACGTGGGTCACCCCGACGCTGGTGGTCATGCGCTGGATCGCCAGCGAAACCCGCTCGCTCGATGAAATGAAGGCGTCGCCCGATCTGCGGTACGTCCATCCGCTGCTGCAAAGCAAATGGATCGCTGCGAACCGCTACAACAAGAATTCGTCGCCGAAGCTGATCGCCTATTTCGATCGGATGGTGGAATTTCACCAGCGACTGGTCCGGGCGCTGAAGGCGGAGGGCGTGCCGATGGTGGCCGGCTCGGACGCGTTGACATCGGGGGTCGTGGGCGGGTTTTCGCTCCATGAGGAACTGGAGCTGCTGGTGGGCGCAGGATTGACCAGCGAAGAAGCGCTGGCTTCGGCAACGCGGCTCCCAGCCGAATGGCTCGGGGTGGCAGGGGATCGCGGCACGGTTGAAGTGGGCCGGCGCGCCGATCTGCTGCTGCTCGATGCCGATCCGCTGGCCGACATCGCCAACACGCGGCGGATCGCCGGGGTATTTCTGGGTGGTCGTTACCTCACCAGGACCCGGCTGAAGGCGATGATGGCGGACCTTGCCAAACGCAACACTGCCGCCAAGCACCTGTTTGACTGGAACGCACTGCGCGCGAAGTAGCCGGTGCCAAATGCCGAAACGGCCCGCCTGATTGCAGGCGGGCCGTCAGCGGGCAGTGAAGTGCGAAGCGGCAAACCGTCAGGCGGCTTCCGCCTTGTCGTCCGGATCGCGCAGCACATAGCCGCGGCCCCAGACGGTTTCGATGTAGTTTTCGCCCTCGCAGGCATGCGCCAGCTTCTTGCGCAGCTTGCAGATGAAGACGTCGATGATCTTGAGTTCGGGCTCGTCCATCCCGCCGTAAAGGTGGTTGAGGAACATTTCCTTGGTCAGCGTGGTGCCCTTGCGCAGCGATAGCAGCTCGAGCATCGCGTATTCCTTGCCGGTCAGGTGGACCCGCGCGCCATCGACCTCGACGGTCTTGGCAT
>JABFRE010000036.1 GCA_013141325.1 Novosphingobium sp. | reverse complement strand
CCGCCGCGATATCGGCGCTGATCTTTTCCGCCGTCAACCCATAGGCGCTGGCGTGCTTCATCTGGTGGAACACCTCGGCCGAGCGGAGCAGCGCCTTGGTCGGGATGCAGCCCCAGTTGAGGCAGATCCCGCCCAGGTTCTCGCGCTCGACGATCGCGGTCCTGAGCCCCAGCTGCGCGCAACGGATCGCCGCAACATAGCCGCCGGGGCCGGATCCGAGCACGATGACGTCGTATTGGTCTGCCATAATCTACTCCGTATCTCCGATGGCGCGCGGATGATCGTTCTCGTTCAGCAGCACGAATTTGAATTGTCCCTTGGCGACTTCGGTGGTCGCTTCGCCGTTGCGTTCGCGTCCCTCCCCCCGCGCGGCGTTCGTAAGCGAGTTGCGACCTTGCCCGACCACTTCGGCGTAGACCGAAAGCTCGTCACCCACCGCCATCGCGCCGGGAAAGGTGAAATCAGTGGCATGGACCACCACCGCCTTGCCCCGGCCCACCCGCGAGGCCAGCGATCCGGCGCCGAGCGCCAACTGGCTCATTAGCCAGCCGCCGAACACCCCGCCATAGGGGTTGAGGTCGGTCGGCATCGCGGTGACGCGGATGACCAGAGAAGCGGCGGCAGGCATGGCGTGCTAAATGCCCCAACCCGGCGGAAATTCGCGATTGTCGTACATCAGAATGACGAAAATGACCGGGATTGCGCACCAAAGCAGAAGAGTGGTGTCCAGCCAGGCGGGATGCGCCGGCCGGGATACGCCGATTATCAGCAGAACACCCAATGCGGCGAAGGCGAAGCATGCCAAAGCGCCGCGCCGCGTCGCCGCTCCCATGTCAGCAGAATGATCCATCCCGCTCATGAGGAAAATGAAACTTCCCCAGCATACCGTCAAAATCAGCTCAATCACGGCAACAGCGATCAGTCCTAGTCTGCTTTCGCTCCTCACGCCACCAGCCCCAGCGGCGCCTCGACCAGGTCCTTGAATGCCTGCATCAGCTGCGCGCCGTCCGCCCCGTCGATCGCGCGGTGGTCGAAGCTGCCGGTGACGCTCATCACGGTGGCGATGGCGAGCGCATCGTCGACGATATAGGGTCGCTTTTCGCCCGCACCGACCGCCATGATCATGCCCTGTGGCGGGTTGATCACGGCTTCGAACTGCTTGATCCCGAACATGCCGAGGTTGGACAGGCTGGCGGTGCCGCCCTGGTATTCGTGCGGCATCAGCTTGCCCTCGCGGGCCTTGTCGGCCAGCGCCTTCATCTCGGTGCTGATCTGGGCGACACCCTTGTCTGCGGCATCGACGATGATCGGGGTAATCAGGCCAGATGGTGCGGCCACGGCAACCGAGACGTCGGCACGGGAGAACTTGCGCAGCTCGTCCCCGGCAAAGCTGACATTGCACTTTGGTACGCGGATCAGCGCCTTGCCAAGTGCCTTGATCAAAAGATCGTTGACGGAGAGCTTTATGCCGTCCGGCTCAAGTGCCTTGTTAAGCTCACCGCGCAGTTTCAGCAGGGCATCGAGCCGCACGTCGACCGTCAGGTAGATGTGCGGAATGGTCTGCTTGGCCTCGGTCAGGCGGCGGGCGATGGTCTTGCGGACGTTGTTGAGCTTTTCGGCCTCGTACGGAATGCCAAAATCGGGTGCCGGCGCTGCGGCAGCCGGAGCTGGCGCTGCGGCAGGTGCCGCGCTGGCACCGGGAAGCGCGCCGTCGACATCGGCCCTGACGATCCGCCCGCCCGGCCCCGAACCGGTGACGCCTGCAAGATCGACGCCCTTCTGCGCGGCGATCCGCTTGGCCAGCGGAGACGCTACGATGCGGTCGCCCTTTGGTGCATTGGCTACAACGGGCTGCGCCGATGCGGTGGCAGGCGCAGCTATGGGCGAAGCGGCAGGTTCTGCTTTCGTGATAACCTTGGGAACCGGCGCCGCCGAAGCATCCTCATCCTCGCCCGCCAGCGTTGCGATCACCGTGCCGACCTTCACGCCTTCGCTGCCTTCAGGCACCGCAATCGCGGTGATCACGCCTTCGTCGACCGCCTCGAATTCCATGGTCGCCTTGTCGGTCTCGATCTCGGCCATGATATCGCCGGACGAAACCGTATCGCCTACTTTGACCAACCATTTGGCCAGAGTCCCTTCCTCCATCGTCGGTGATAGCGCGGGCATCTTGATCTCGATCGGCATGGGTGCGGTCCGGTCCTTTTGCAGGCGGTAGTAACCCTACGTCCTTGGCCAAAATGGCGCAACTCGGCAAGGTCCTTGCGCCGAATACGTTTGTATCGGATAGCATGAAACCAGCGGGAGGGTGGCGATGCGCGTCTATCTGGTGATCATGGATGAAACCGACGAGGCCGGCGTGGCCCTGCGCTTTGCCGCGCGCCGGGCATCGCGGACCGGCGGGCAGCTGCATCTACTGGCGCTGGTTCCGCGCCAGCCGTTCGTGGCCTTCGGCGGAATTCAGGCGACGATCGAGGAAGAGGCCCGTGCCCGTGCTGAAGCGCTGGTCACGACCGCAGCAGGCAGCCTGCTCAGCGAAGGCGGGCCGATGCCAGTAATCTCCGTGCAAACCGGGAACGGCGAACAGGTGATCCGCGACTATCTGGTCGCCCATCCGGAAGTCTCCGCGTTGGTGCTGGGCGCCGCTACAAGCGGAGGCCCTGGCCCGCTGATCGCGCACTTCACCGCGATTTCGGGCCAGTTGCCCTGCCCGCTCTATGTCATCCCCGGAGCGATCACCGATGCCGAGCTAGACCGGCTGAGCTGATCATCGGCCCTTGCGCCCTTGATGACGGATATTGCCTGGGCGTCCGCGCTGCCCGGCCATATGCTTGCCTTTCTTTTTCAATGGCAAAGGCTTACCTCGTGGTTCTATCCTTAAGCCGGAACTTTCCTCGGGCTCAAACTTGAGCGCACCGGTGAGCGGATTGGCTTCGGCCAGCTTGAGCCGCAGCCGATCGCCCCGGGCAAAGCGGGTGCCGCTGCGCTCACCTTCCAGAACCTGCGCCTTTTCGTCGTAGAAGAACCGCTCGTCTCCCAGCACCGAGACTGGAACCAAGCCGTCGCCACCCAGGCTGATGATTGTCGCGAACAGGCCGAAGCGTTG
Source organism: Novosphingobium sp. (assembly GCA_013141325.1). GTDB lineage: Bacteria > Pseudomonadota > Alphaproteobacteria > Sphingomonadales > Sphingomonadaceae > Novosphingobium. Next base: position 11,129 of record JABFRE010000036.1, on the reverse strand, counting down.
CACCCCGGTGATCCGGGTTTCGAAGACTTCGCCGACGCGGCCGGCCAGCCAGGCCGCGACATAGCGATCGATGGTGTCGCGCTCTGCCTCCATCGCCCGGCGTTCGGCTACGCTGATCGCATCGCTGACCCGCGACAAATCGGCCCGATCGCGGTCGGACAGACCAGAGGTTGGCGGCAACTTGGCCCTGGGCGTGGGCTGTTCCAGGCCAAACGCATCGACCAAAGCCCGATGCACGAGCAGGTCAGCATAGCGGCGGATTGGTGAGGTGAAGTGGGCATAGCTGCCCAGCGCCAGCCCAAAATGTCCGGCGTTGCGCGGGCCGTAATAGGCCTGGGTCTGGCTGCGGAGCACCGCCTCCATAATCAGGGCCTTTTCAGACTCATCAGACACATCCTTGAGCATGCGGTTGAACAGACCGGGAGTGATCACCTGGCCCAGCGCCAGCTTGCGATCGAAGGTGGCGAGATAGTCTTTGAGCGCCACCAGCTTTTCGCGGCTGGGGGCCTCATGGATCCGGTACACCACCGGCGAGACCTTCGATTCCAGCGCTTTGGCCGCCGCAACGTTGGCAGCGATCATGAAGTCTTCGACCACCCGGTGCGCATCCAGTCGCTCGCGCAGGGCGATTTCCCGGATCTTGCCCGCATCGTCGAGCACCACCCGGCGCTCCGGCAGCTCAAGCGCCAGCGGATCGCGGCTGTTCCGCGCCTGTTCCAGCGCACGCCACGCTGCCCATAAGTTGGTCAGGACCGGACCCGCATCGCCGCTGTCGATCCGGCGCTGCGCTTCTTCATAGGCGATCACTTCGTCGATCCGCACCAGCGCGCGGGTGAAACGCCATGACGTCACCGTGCCGCTGGCGGAAATTTCAAGGTGGCAGGCCATGGCGGCGCGCGCCTCTCCGGCCCGCAGGGAGCAGACATCGGCGCTGAGCACTTCGGGCAGCATCGGCACCACCCGGTCGGGGAAATAGACCGAATTGCCGCGGCTGCGGGCTTCACGGTCCAGCGCGGAGCCGGGCCGGACATAAAAGCTGACATCGGCAATCGCGACCACGGCGCGAAAGCCCCCTGCCGCGTCGGGTTCGGCCCAGATCGCATCGTCGTGATCACGGGCGTCGCTGGGATCGATCGCGACAATTGGAAGGTGCCGCAAGTCTTCGCGCCGCTCTTCACTCAGTGGCAGCTGCGCGGCCAGATCGGCCTCTGCCACGGTTTCCGGAGCAAAAGCGAACGGGATTCCGTGCTTGTGGATCGCAATAAGGCTGAAGGCCTTGGGCGCCAACGGATCGCCGAGCACCGCAGTTATCTTAACGCCCGAGCGAGGGCTGCGCCCGACCGGTTCGGCCAGAACCAGCTGCCCGGCCTCGGCCCCACCCAGATCGGCGATAACGGACGAATTGCGTTCGCGCTTGTCGACCGGAGCGAGCCAGCCCTTCCCCGCTGCGTCGACTTCGACCACACCCATGATCTGGTCAGCCAGTGCAGGCAGCACCTTCATCGGATGGGCGATCCAGCCGGAACCGGTCTCTTCGGTCCGTGCCAGCACGCGGTCGCCTTTGCGCAGCGCCGAACCACGGCCCTTTTCGCGCAGCCGCAAGCGGGGCGGCGGGGTTGCATTGTCAGGCGTCCAGCTGTCAGGGACCGCGATCGCCTCACCCTCGTCGATTTCGACAACCCGCAGCACGGTGACCTTTGCCACGCCGCCCATGCGGTGAAAGGCGCTGCGGTTGCCGTCGATCAGCCCTTCTTCGGCCATGTCCTTGAGCAAGGCCTTGAGCGCGATCTTCTCCTGGCCTTTCAAGCCAAAGGCGCGGGCAATCTCGCGCTTTCCAGCGGGATCGTTGCTGCTGGCGATGAAGTCCAGCACCTGTTGGCGCGAGGGCAGGCCAGGCTGTGGTTTAGGGACGCGGGGCATGACGGAGATCCTTGGGCCGAATGCGCCGCCAACTCAAGCTGCTGCGCGGCAATTCATCCGGACGCCGAGAACGCGCGGCGGCGGTCTGGTCGACCGCTTGCCAATCAGCGGCCCGGCAGGGTGCCGTCGGCTACCAGCACGGACGTGCTGCAGCCATTCACCGCAGCGGTGCCGCGCGTGAATGAATGGCACTCTTCGCGCGCGACCCGAATCGTTTGAAACAGCGCGTCGCGCTCGGCCTGCGCGAGCAGGCGTAAAGCGGCATGCGGACGATGGTGCTTCGCGCCAAGACAGTGGCTTTCCTCTGCTAAAATCAGGCGCCGGCCCGAAGGAAGGCGCGTTGCCTTGCAAGTGCCGGGATCGCGTACCGCGAGTAGATACATGTGCGGTGTCGCACTTTCGGAGAGATATCCGCCGCCGTGCGTCAGGCGTCCGAAACTGCGCATCCCGTAGAAGCGGTCGTCTTGCTCAAGGCTGAAATCAAGCCGCATCAGCCAGGCTGGCGAGCCCTTCCATCCCGCGATGAGATGCCACGCCATCCAGTTTGCGGGATTGTAGGAGATTGGTTCCATTCGGCAGCAATCCGGATTGGTGCGCAGCAAAACCTCGGCATCTGGGCTGGCAATCCCGGCCCGATCCAACCGGTCTTGAACGAACGCGCGCTGGATTTCGTGCTTCGACCAAGCCAGCCGGCGCAGCGCCGCTACGTTGGTTTCGTCGCGCAGCGGGCTTGGCCCGAGCACGATCAGCAGAACGATTCCGGCCAGCAGCAATCCGGCGCAACCCTTGAACGAAAACAGATGTCGCGGACCGCTAGAAGAGTGCCCGCCTTCGCCGTCTGGTTCGGGCCCTGGATCAATAGGACCGGGCGACATAGATCGTTTCGACAGCCTGCTGTCCGGTGAACACGCAGGTTCCGCCGGGTGCCGGAGCGTGCATCGGCGTATTGCGCACGGTCAGCTTCAAGGCTTTGAGCGTGGCGACGACCTGTTCCAGCGCCGCCCCGGTCGGGCGTGACCAGCCAAGCTCCACCCAGCCCGGATACCGCTTGCTTTCGGCGAAGAACGATTCGAGTCCGGCAACATCGGTGATCCCGCGGTGGATCTGCGCATCGCGCCGCGATGTGGCTTCGAAGTGCAGAGCGCGCTGGATGTCCTCCAGTTCGGCCGCGCCTTTCGCCACGAATTCATCGCGGTTCTGGGCCAGAAAATTGACCTTGCCGCCCTCGTTCCACAGCCGGTCGCGGCGCACGACGGATACCTGCCCGCCGGCCGCATCGCGCCCGCCGATCTCAAGGATCAGCGGCACGCCCTTCTTCACCCAGGCCCAACGCTTTTGCGTCGCCTTGCCGGCGCGCTTGTCGAGCAGCACGCGGACCGGCTCACCCAGCGCCGACTGCGCGGAGAGTTCACTTCGCAGCGCTTCGCAATAGGCCAGCAGCGCGGCGTCGCCCTCGTCCTCGCGCAGCATCGGCAGGATCACGATCTGGTGCGGCGCGATGGCCGGCGGCACGCGCAGGCCATCGTCGTCGCCGTGGGTCATGATCACCCCGCCGATCAGCCGGGTGGAAACGCCCCAGCTGGTGGTGTGGCACAGCGTCTGCTGACCGTCGCGGTCCTGATAGCGGATCCCCGCTGCCTCGGCGAAACCGGTACCGAGGTAGTGCGAGGTGCCGGCCTGCAGCGCCTTGCCATCCTGCATCATCGCTTCGATCGAGTAGGTCGCAACAGCTCCGGGAAAACGCTCGTTCTCGGGCTTTTCACCCGCGATCACCGGCATGGCCAGATCGTCTTCGGCATGGGCCCGGTACATTTCGAGCGCCCGCAGGGTTTCGGCCATGGCGTCGGCCTTGTCCGCGTGGGCGGTGTGACCTTCCTGCCAAAGGAATTCGCTCGTGCGCAGGAACATCCGCGTCCGCATTTCCCAGCGCACCACGTTGGCCCACTGGTTGGTCAGCAGCGGCAGATCGCGCCACGACTGGATCCAGCGGCTCATCGCCTGGCCGATCACGGTTTCGCTGGTCGGGCGCACGATCAGCGGCTCTTCCAGTTTGGCTTCGGGATCGGGCACCAGCCCGCCCTTGCCGTCCTGGATCAGGCGGTGGTGGGTGACCACCGCCATCTCCTTGGCGAATCCGTCAACGTGTTCGGCTTCCTTGGCGAAGTAGCTCAGCGGAATGAACAGCGGGAAATAGCAGTTGTCGACCCCGGCGGCCTTGATCCGCGCGTCCATCAGTTTCTGGATGCGTTCCCAGATGCCGTAGCCCCACGGTTTGATGACCATGCAGCCGCGCACGCCGCTTTCTTCGGCCATTTCGGCTTCGGAAATCACCTCCTGGTACCAGGCGGCGAAATCGGCTTCGCGGGTGACAGTCAGGGCGTGGCGGATGGCGGTCATCATACTTCTCGTCATCCCCGCGAAAGCGGGGATCGCTGGGGGCTAAATCGAAGATTGCGTAGAGACGGCCAGCGATCCCGGGTCAAGCCCGGGATGGCGACAGCGGCGATCACTTGCCGAGTTTGTCGAGCTGCTTCTGCATTTCGGCCATCTGCGCGCGCAGCGTGGCGATCTCGTCGCTTTGATCGGAAGCCGCTGGATCCGGCTTGGTGTCTGGCTTTTCCTCGACAAGGCCTGGGACAAAGGCCGAGGCTGCGGCCTTGAACATGGCCAGGTTCTGCTGTGCCAGCTTGGCCAGCGGATTCGCGCCAAGGCTGGCTTCGAACGCCTCGCGCAGCTTGGCCTGGTTGGAGCGAAAATTCTCCATCGAGGCTTCGAGGTAGTGCGGCACCAGCCCCTGCATCGAATTGCCGTACATCCCGATCAGCTGGCGCAGGAAATTGACCGGCAGCATCTGTTCTCCGCCGGCGCTTTCCTCGTCCATGATGATCTGGGTCAGGATCGAATGGGTGATGTCGGCGCCGGTCTTGGCATCGAGCACTTTGAAATCCACGCCTTCGCGAGTCATCTTCGCCAAGTGGTCCAGCGTGATGTAGCTGGACGACTTGGTGTTGTAGAGCCGCCGGTTGGCGTACTTCTTGATGATCACGGTTTCGCCGCTGGCTTCGCTCATGGCCGGTCCCCTGCGGGGACACATCCCGCTTGCCGTAGCGTTAGCACCTGCAACAACGGCAATGCAACAATTTGATGCTGCGCAGCATCACCGCGCAAAACGGCGGCCCATCAGGGTCAGCAGCTCATACTGCGACAGGCCGCTGATGGCCGAGGCCCGGGGCAGGTCATAGTCCACCGCAACCCAATCGCCTTCGGTTACGTCGGGCGCAGCCGAAAGGTCGATCACGGTCATGTCCATCGACACGCGGCCCAGCGCGGAAAGACGGCGTCCGCCTGCCAGCATGGCCCCCTTCCCCGACCAGCAGCGCAGGTAACCATCCTCGTAGCCCAGACTGACCACGCCCACCCGCATGGTCCGATCCGCGACGAAGGTGGCGTTGTAGCCGACACTGTCGCCGGACTTCAGCGTTCGAACCTGCATGACCGCAGCCTCGGGCCGCAGCACCTGACGTATCAACCCTTCCAGCGCGGCGCACGGCACCCCACCGTAGAGCGCGATCCCCGGCCGGGTAAGATCGCCGTGGTAGGTATTTCCCAGGGTAATCCCCGCGCTGTTGGCCAGGCTGGCACGGCGGTGCGCGACGGCCCGGCGAGCATCCTGCCAGCGTGAAAGTTGCACCGCGTTGAGTGGAGAATCCTCGTCCGCCGATGCCAGATGCGAGAGCAGCACATCGATTTCGAGCTGCTGGATCAGCGCGTGTCCGATGTCTTCCAGCGGCAAGCCCAGCCGGTTTATGCCGGTATCGACCATCAGGTCGCAGACCCCTCCCCCCGCGTTGTGCCACACCTGCGCCTGATGGAGCGAATTGATCACCGGGCGCACGCCCACAGCCTTGGCATAAGCGGCCTCGACGGGAGTCAGCGGACCATGGAGCACGCCCACCGCGCCAGGCGGCACACGCGCGGCAACCGGGGCAACCTCGGCCCAATGGGCAACATAAAAATCGCGGCACCCGGCCTGCCACAACGCCGGAACGGTGCGGGCTACACCCAGGCCATAAGCATCGGCCTTTACCGCCGCCCCGGCCGCTGCAGCACCCGACAGCGCATCGAGCGCGCGCCAGTTGGCGGCCAGCGCATCGCCGTCGATCGCCAGGCGAAGTGCCGCTGGGGGTGGCTCAGGCCGCATTGTCGCCATAATCGCGCGGCGGTCCGTCCTTCAGTCCCCAGGCCGCGACCACCAGCGCCATGAGCACCACTCCCCAAGTGTACCACAGACCGCTGTAGGGATTGCCGGTCTTTGCGACGATCAACCCGGAGATGAATGGCAGGAACCCACCGAAATAGCCGGTGCCGATGTGGTAGGGGATCGACATTGACGAATAGCGGATCCGCGGTGGAAACATTTCTGACAACAGTGCCGCCACCGGGCCGTAGGTCGCACCGGACAGAGCCATCATGATGATCAATGCCAGTCCGATTATCAGACTGTCCGACAGCGAGGGCGTGACCCTGCCGAGTTCGTACCCGGCCTCACCCAGCCAGCTCTGCAGCTGTTTGCCTCGCTCCGCCTTGTCGGCCCAAGCGTACGTTTCCAGCGGAAGTGGCTTGCCCGCCACCGTCATCCGCGCGTCACCGTAGGCATCGCTACTTACCTTGTAGCCGACGCCAAGTCCGGTCAGATCGCCCAGCAAGCGGCCGCAGTTGGTCTTCTGTTCGGTGGCAAACGGGCTGTAGCTGCAATCGGCCCCTGCAACCACCACCGGAGCGCGCGCTGCGGCGGCAGTAAGGCCGGGGTTGGCGTGTGCGCCCATCAGCCAGAACGTGGGGAACATCGCGATCAGCGTCAGCGCATAGCCCCACACGATCGGCTTTTTGCGGCCGATCCGGTCCGACAGGTGCCCGAAATAGAGGTAGAACCCCATCCCCAGCGCCGCCGACAGCCCGACGATGATCTGGGCCCGGCTGTCTTCCACCCGCATCGCGTTGGTCAGGAACGACAGCCCGGTGAACATCGCAGTGTACCAGATCACGGTCAGCCCCGCCGCGATGCCGAACAGGGCAATGAAGATCCGCTTCTTGTTGCCGGGATAGGTAAAGCTTTCGACGAAAGGATTGCCAGCAAGCTCGCCCTCTTCGCGCATCGCCTGGAACACCGGGCTTTCCGACAGCTTTAGCCGCATCCACAGCGAAATGCCCAGCAGTGCAAGGCTGAGCAGGAACGGCACGCGCCAGCCCCAGGCCGCCCAGGTTTCCGCGCTCATCGCCGTCTTGCAGCCCAGTACCACGATCAGACTGAGCACGAACCCGCCGACCACGCTCGCCTGGATATAGCTAGTGAAATAGCCGCGCTTTTCCGGCGGGGCATGTTCGGCGACGTAAACCGCCGCGCCGCCGTATTCCCCGCCAAGCGCCAATCCTTGAAGGATCCGCAGCAGGATCACCAGCGCCGGAGCCCACAACCCGATGCTATCTGCCGAGGGAATCAGACCGACCCCGGCGGTGGCGATACCCATCAGGGTCACGGTCACCAGAAAGGTGTACTTTCGCCCCAGCCGGTCACCCAGAAATCCGAACAGAACCGCGCCCAGCGGACGAAACCCGAAACCGACCGCGAAGACCAGCCAGAACAGCAGAGTTGCAAGCGTTGCATTCCCGGTGGGGAAAAAGGTCTTGGTCAGGATCGCGTTGAGTGTGCCGTAGATGAAGAAGTCATACCATTCGAACACCGTGCCCATCGACGAGGCACCGATCACCAGCCGCATGTCGGATGCGCTGGGCTGCACCTCTGGATGCCGTACCGGCTCGGTCATGCAACGTCTCCCATCCCTGTTTTCGGCCCTGCTCTAGCCGCGCGGCGGCGCGGTGGAAAGCGCGGCAAGCGCGGCCTTCCACGGCAAAAGTATCGCGCCGTGGCGGCCGGGAAAGCCGCGCGCAGTGGCGATCGCCTCAAGCCCCGGCCAGTCGGGGAGTTCATCGCCGCCGCCAAGCCAGACCGCCAGCGCGGATTGCGCCGCCGCGATCCGATCGCGGGTGGTACCGATTGCAGCGGCGGCGAAGATTGCAGTGGCGGCTTGTCCGATCGCACAGGCGTGGCAGCTCAGACCGATCCGCGCGATCGTTCCGGCCGGGTCCAGCGCGAGCCCGACGGTTACGGTTGATCCGCAGGCCACCGAGCGCGCCGTACCGTGGCGCGGCAGGCCGGGATCGACCGGGTAGGCGGACAGGCTGGTCGCCAGCGCCAGAACCTGCGGCGTGTACAGCGCCGTTGCTGCGCTCATGGTCAGTTCTGCTTGTGTGGCTTGGCGAGCTTTTTGACTTCCGCCCGGGCGGCGGCGTTAAGGGCCTCCTGTCGGCGCTCGGCCAGCACCTCGACCATCTGGGTGCTGGCGGCGTTGATGAAGGGGTAGGAGCGGGCCTGGCTGATCCAGTCGGGCCGTCCGTTGGCGCCCCAGATCGTATCGTAGCCCAGCACCAGCAGCGAAAACGCCATGACCGAGATCAGCACGCCCTTTAGCGTGCCGAAGCCGAAGCCCAGCACCCGGTCGATCGGACCCAGCACGGATTCGCGGCTGACCGTGCCCAGCCGTCCGGCCAGCACCTTGACGATGGCATAGGGGATCAGCAGCAGGATCGCGAAGGCCAGCACCGTTGCGCCCGAGCTGTTGCCGATCTTGGGCAGCAACCAGTCGCTCAGCGGAGTGTGCAGCTCGTGAATCGCTGCCACTGAAAGGACCCAGGCGGCCAGGGTCAGCACTTCCTGAACGAAGCCGCGCATGAAGCCGGTGATCGCGCCAAGCGCGACGATCAGCAGCACTGCAATGTCAAAACCCGTCATAAGGACGCGAAACTATGCCCCGCCCATGATCCGGTCAACGAGATTTGGCAACATGGCCAAACCACTGTAGCGCGACGGCGCAGCGCCGCCGGGTGCATCGGCCGGGCCAAAGGCCTGATCGAACCCCAGTTTGGCGGCTTCGCGCAGCCGGATCGCGCCGTGGGCGACCGGGCGGATTTCTCCGGCCAGCGATACTTCGCCGAACCAGACTGCCTGGGCGGGCAGCGGCTTGTCGGCCAGGGCCGACACCAGCGCCGCCGCGACCGCCAGGTCCGCCGCCGGATCGGTCAGCCGGTACCCGCCCGCGACGTTGAGATAGACTTCGGCGCTGGAGAAGCTCAATCCGCAGCGCGCCTCCAGCACGGCCAGCAGCATCGCCATGCGGCCCGTGTCCCAGCCGACGACTGCCCGGCGCGGGGTGGCGCCGCTGGCCAGGCGGACGATCAGTGCCTGCACTTCGACCAGCACCGGCCGGGTGCCTTCCATCGCCGGGAACACCGCGCTGCCAGCAAGCGGCTGCTCACGCCCCGAAAGGAACAACAGCGAGGGATTGCCCACCTCCTTTAGCCCAGCCCCTTCCATCGCGAAGACGCCGATTTCATCGACCGGGCCAAACCGGTTCTTGAGGCTGCGCAGAATTCGGTACTGGTGGCTGCGCTCTCCCTCAAAGCTCATCACCACATCGACCATGTGTTCCAGCACGCGCGGCCCTGCGATCGACCCGTCTTTGGTGACATGGCCGACCAGCACCAGCGCCGCCCCGGTTTCCTTGGCATAGCGGATCAGTTCAAAGGCGCAGCCGCGCACCTGGCTGACGGTGCCGGGCGCGCCTTCGATCTGATCGGAATACATCGTCTGGATCGAATCGATCACCAGCAGCGCGGGCGGCGCCATGGTTCCCAGCGTGGTCAGAATATCCCGAACCGAGGTGGCCGCAGCCAGCCGGATCGGTGCATCGGCGAGGCCCATCCGTTCGGCGCGCAAGCGCACCTGTCCGGTCGCTTCCTCACCGCTGATGTACACCGCCTCGCCGCCCGAGCGGGCAATGGCGGCCGCAGTCTGGAGCAGCAGGGTCGATTTGCCGATCCCCGGGTCGCCGCCCATCAGGATAGCTGAGCCCGGCACCAGTCCCCCGCCCAGCGCGCGGTCAAACTCTGCAAGACCGGTCGCGCGGCGGATCAGACGCTCGCTGGGGGCATCGAGCGGTTCGAAGGCGATCGCCCGCCCTCCGCCTGACAGATCATGCTTCTGCGAAAACACCGTCTGCGGCGCGTCCTCGGCCAGGGTGTTCCATTCGCCGCAATCGGCGCATTGCCCCTGCCAGCGGGTAGCGACACTGCCACAGGCCTGGCAGACGTAACGGCGTTTGGGTTTGGCCATAATGCTCCGTTAGCGAGAACGAACAGGGAACGCAAGCGCCTGCCCCCAGCAATTTTCCCGCGCGGAGGCAATGGCGGCGTCAACCAAAGTCTGCCACAGTTGGCGAACTATGCGTCAGAAAGAGCTCCGGATTGCACTTGTCTGCTACGGCGGCGTCAGCCTGGCCGTCTATATGCACGGCGTCACCAAGGAGTTGTGGAAGCTGGCCCGCGCCAGCCGGGCCTATCACGGCGGCGGTACGGCGCAGGGCGGAACCGATGAAGTCTATCTCAAACTTCTGCGCCGGATAGCGCAGGTCCACCGGCTGCGGCTGCGGGTGTTGCCCGATATTGTCGCGGGGGCCAGCGCCGGGGGAATCAACGGGGTGTTCCTGGCCCAGGCTGTCCATTCCGGGCAGAGCCTGGAGCCGCTGACCGATCTGTGGCTGGAACGGGCCGATGTCGATGTGCTGCTCGATCCTGATGCCCGGCCCTGGTCGCGGGTCAGCAAGTTCTGGGCGATGCCGCTGGTCTACTGGATGCTCAAACGGCCGGGTAACGCCATTTCGGCGAGCGTCGCCAAGGAAACCCGGCACGAGGTTCGCTCCAAGCTGTCGCGGCTGATCCGCTCGCGCTGGTTCGAGCCGCCGTTTGGCGGTCTGGGGTTCTCGCGGCTGCTGTGCGAAGCGCTGGCGGCGATGGCCAAGGGTGGAGCGGATGCGCCGCTGCTGCCGCCCGGCCACCCGCTCGACCTGTTTGTGACCGCTACCGATTTCAAGGGCCATTCCGAAGTGTTGCGGCTCAACAGTCCGCCGCAGATCGAGGAAAGCGAGCACCGCCTGTCGATCGGTTTTCGCGCCGCCACGCCCGAGGTCCCCGGTGCCGAGCTCGCCTCGCCGCTCGAGCTGGTCTTTGCCGCGCGGGCGACCGCCAGCTTCCCCGGGGCCTTCCCGGCGCTGCGCCTCGCAGAAATCGACGCGCTTGCGGCCGAAGGCGGGGCG
>JABFRE010000188.1 GCA_013141325.1 Novosphingobium sp. | reverse complement strand
ACCTGGCCGATCAGGTCGAAATCGACGAAGCTGTCGTTGAGCGGGGTGACCAGCGTATCGGCGCCGGTGGCAACGTGGCGGGCAAATGGATCGTCGCGGCCCGGGGTGTCGAACAGCAGGAAGTCCATCCCCTCGCTCACTTCGGCGGCGAGCGCGTCAAGCTCTGCGGTGGTGCTGCCCTGAAACACCGCAAAGCGGGCATTGGGCAGATCGATCCCCCGCCGACTTTCGGTTTCGGCACGATTCTCCAGATAACGGTGCAGGGTGCGCTGGCGCGGATCGAGATCGATCGCACCGACCCGCGCACCCTGATAGGCCAGGGCGATCGCCACATGGACCGCCGTGGTCGATTTGCCGGTGCCGCCCTTTTCGTTGGCGAAGACAATGCGGTGCGGGGCATTCGGCTGGGGCACAGGGATCGGAACTCGCTTTTTCTGAGGTTGCCCGATGCCGCATCGCAGCATAGGACCGGCGCAGTGGCCATCGGCGCTTACTATCCGAGGGGAATTGCCCGTGCAAACGGTGACCTTGCTTGATCCACTGCGCCGTGCGCTGGCCGCCTTGCGCGCGGACGGGCCGGTGGCCCTGGTGCCAACCATGGGCGCCTTGCACGAAGGGCACCTGACCCTGGTGCGTGCGGCCCGGCAAAGGGCCGCCCACGTGGTGGTTTCGATCTTCGTCAATCCGCGACAGTTCGGCCCGAACGAGGATTTGTCGCGCTATCCGCGCCAGCTGGCCCAGGATAGCGCCCTGCTCGAAGCCGAAGGGGTCAGCCTGCTGTGGGCGCCCGGCGTAGAGGTGATGTATCCCGCCGGCTACGCGACCGCGATCAGCGTGGGCGGGATCAGCGAAGGGCTGTGCGGGGCGGCGCGGCCGGGCCACTTCGACGGGGTGGCGACAGTGGTTGCCAAGCTGTTCAACCAGGTCCAGCCCGATATGGCGCTGTTCGGCGAGAAGGACTGGCAGCAGCTGGCGGTGATCCGCGGCATGGCCCGCGATCTCGACCTCACCGCTCCGGCGGCCGCCGCAATCCACGGCGTGGCGACGGTACGCGAAGCCGATGGTCTGGCGCTGTCTTCGCGCAACGCCTTCCTTACGCCCCAACAGCGCGCGCAGGCGGCCTGCCTGCCCCGGGCTATGGACGCCGCGCTGGCCGCGCTGCGCGGCGGGGCCGGGCGGGCTTCAACCATGCAGAAACTGGTCGCCGATCTGCTCGATGGCGGCTTTTCTTCGGTGGACTATGCCGAACTGCGCGATGCCGAATCGCTCGCCCCGGTGCAGGAATCCGGGGATAATCCGGCCCGATTGTTCGTCGCGGCCCGGATTGGCACAACCCGTCTGATTGACAACAAACCGTTATGAGGCTGTTCAGAAACCGTGGCGCAAAACGCCAAGACAGCGCAACCAAGCATCTATAACAAGCGCGCGCAGATGGGTCGTGAAGAGGGGAGGTGGCAACCGCGAGGGGGGCCACCCAAAAGACACGGAGATACATATGCGCAAGTTCATTTCCAGCGCCATCGCGCTCGCTCTTATCAGCACCACCGCTGTCCCGGCCATGGCCAAGGACAAGGGGTCCTCGGGCCGCCAGGCCCAGGCCAAAGGCACCCGAGAGATTCCGCGGTGCACGAAGAACCTCGGCACCGTGGCGATTGTCGAACCTGACACCCAGTGGTGGCGCGAGCTCAGCCTGGGCAGCCCCGAGGCGATCCTCAAGGTCTTCGTCCAGCAGTCCGGCTGCTTCAGTCTGGTCAACCGCGGCCGCGCCATGCAGAGCCGGGCGATGGAACGCGCCATGGCCGACCAGGGCGAGCTCCAAAGCGGATCGAACCTGGGCAAGGGTCAGGTCAAGGCGGCGGACTATTTCCTTCAGCCCGATATCGTCTCGACCAACAAGAACTCGGGCGGCAATGCCGTTGGCGGGATCCTTGGCGGGATCGGCGGAGGCCTGCTGGGCCGCGGCGCCGGGGCGATCCTGGGCGGGATCAGCGTGAAGAAGGGTGAAGCCAACGTCACCATCTCCACCGTCAATGCCCGCACCACCGAGGAAGTCGCCCTGACCGAAGGCTATTACCGCAAGTCGGACCTCGGCTGGGGCGCGGGTGGCGGCCTGTTCGGAGGCGGCACCTTCGGCGCGGCCGGGGCCAGCGGCTATCAGAACACCGAGATCGGGCAGGTCATCGTGCTGGCCTATCTCGATGCCTATACCAAGCTGGTGACCCAGCTGGGCGGCCTGCCCGAAAACGCCGCTGCGGCGGCGCCGCCGGCCAAGTAAAAGGTCCCGAACAGGGGGATTGCGGAGGGCGGGCTTGCCAAGGGCAGGCCCGCCCTCCTAGCATCCGCGCCATGGCCAGCCTCACCGAACGCCGCATCGAAACCGTGCGCAGCCACATGGCGCTAGAGGTCACTCACGACTGGGACGGGGTGATCGCCACTTTCGAACACCCGCGTTACGAACTGTTGGGGCCCGGCGCGGTGTTCGACGGCGAAGAACAGGTCCGGCGCTACTTCCAGCTCTCGCGCGTGCCGTTCCCCGATCAGGGCAACGAAATCATCGCGATCGCGGCGGCTGACGATACCGTGCTGGTCGAATTCTGGCTGACCGGCACACACCTTGGCCCGCTCCAGATTGGCGGCACGACCGTGCCGCCAACCGGCCGCGCCTTCCGCGTCCGCATGGCCGCCAGCTTCGAATTCGCTCCCGGCGGCGACAAGATCGTCTGCGAGCGGCCGTATTACGACCAGTCGATGGTGCTGAAGGCGCTGGATCTGCTGCCGGAGGGCTGGAGCGGGTAGCGGGAATCGAACCCGCATAGCCAGCTTGGAAGGCTGGTGCTTTACCACTAAGCTATACCCGC
>JABFRE010000142.1 GCA_013141325.1 Novosphingobium sp. | reverse complement strand
GAGGTTTTTCTTTTGGGGACAGCCATTGCGGCACCTGTTCCTGAAAATTTCTAAGTCGACTACCAAGTCCGCGCTGGGCCAGGGGCCGGCGGCTGCGAAGGCGCGCCTATAGCGAATTTGGCGCGCGTTGCAAGCACTGAGGGGCCCGAACCAGGCGAAACCGAAAAGGGAGAGTTCATGACCATCTTGCTACCCACCACACTGTGTCTCGCTGCTGCGGCAGCGCTTATCAACTTCTGGCTGGCGATCCGCTGCGGCCAGGTCCGGATGAAGGAAAAGATCAACATCGGTACGGGCGGCAGCGACCTGATGGAACGGCGGATGCGCGCCCAGCTGAACTTTGCCGAGAATACCCCGTGGGTGCTGGCGCTGATCGCAGCAATCGAACTGGCCGGAAAGGGCGGCGGCTGGCTGGCGATTGTCGGCGCAGTCTACATGGCCGCACGGGTGGCGCATGGCTTTGGCATGGACGGAGGCAGCTTGGAGAAAGGCCGCGGGATCGGCGTAATGGTGACCATGCTGACCCAACTGGGTCTCGCCGTGGTCGCCGTGCTGGTCGCCACCGGACGGATGTGACAGCAAGCCCGCTTTCCCGACCCGCTGTCGGAATCGCTCAACTCAGCGCGTAATCGCTGACGAAACCGTTGACCTGTCGTTCCCGGCCGAATGTGCTGGTTGGCCCATGGCCGGGAATGAAGGTTACATCGTTGCCCAGCGGCCACAGCTTCTGGGTGATCGAGGCGATCAGATCGGCATGGTTGCCGCGCGGAAAATCGGTGCGCCCGATCGATCCGGCGAAGATCACGTCGCCGACGATCGCCAGATGCCCTTCGGGGTTGTGGAACACCACATGCCCCGGTGTGTGCCCCGGGCAATGGATCACTTGCAACACCTGATCGCCCACGGTGACCGTATCGCCGTCGTTCAGCCAGCGGTCGGGCTCGAAACTTTCGGCGTGCATCCCGTATCGGCCGCCGTCCTGACTGAGCTGTTCGATCCAGAACCGGTCGTCCTCATGCGGCCCTTCGATCGGCACGCCAAGCTCCTTGGCGAGAATGCCCGCCTGTCCGCAGTGATCGAGGTGGCCGTGCGTGATCAGCAGCTTCTCTATCGTCACCCCCACTTTGGACACGGCGGCCTTCAACTTGTCGAGATCGCCACCAGGATCGACCAGTGCGGCCTTCATCGTTTTGGTGCACCAGACCAGCGAGCAGTTCTGCTCAAGCGGAGTCACGGGAATGATGCCGACGCGCATCGCGGGTTCGCTGGATTGGGTCATGGCGCCATGATGTGGCGGGGGATGCCGCGAAGGGCAAGGCACGAAATGCCAACCCGGGCAGCGGTCAGTCCGGCAGGCCTGCGGTCTGACGCATCGCCTCACCCAGTGCGAGCGCCGCCGCCGTGGCCAGGTTCATCGAGCGCACCTGCGGCCGGATCGGCAAGCGCAGCTGCGCATCGCAGGTGGCCGCGACCGCCGGCGGAACCCCGGCGCTTTCCTTGCCGAACAGCAGGACATCGTCCGCGCGAAAGCGAAAATCGTACGCGGATTGCCCGCCCCTGGTGGTGAACAGCAGCAGCCGCCGCGCGCCGAGCGTCGCGTGAAACGCAGCGAAGCCGGCGTGGCGCGTGACCGCGACATGATCGATATAGTCCATCGCCGTCCGGCGCACGCGGCGATCGTCCCAGGTAAAGCCCATCGGCTCGATCAGATCGACTTCCGCCCCCAGACAGGCGCCGAGGCGCAGGACGGCGCCCACGTTTCCGGCGATCTCGGGTTCGAACAGGGCTATGCGCATCGCACTCATTTGCCTCTCACAGCCGCCCGCTCTTCCACACCACCCGGCCGACTACCTCCACCTCGTCGGGGGCGAGCTCGATCGGGCTGTAGGCCGGGTTGTCGCTGAGCAGCGCCAGCACGCCGGGGCGGCCGGTATCGAGTCGCTTGACCAGCAGCGCATCGCCGGTGCGGACCACGTGGATGCCGTCGCGCAGCGGGCGCGGGCTGCGGTCGACCAGGATCTCGTCGCCGTCGCGCAAGGTGCCTTCCATCGAATCACCCTCAACCCGGATCGCCGAAAGCTGCGCCGGATCAAGCCCCTGTTCGCGCAGCCAGCGCGATGCGAACCGGAAGGCACCGATCGGTAGCTCGTCGTGCGCCAAGGCCCCCGGCCCGGCCGAGGCGCCCAGTGCCAGACGCGGAACATCGACCCATTCACCGCGCTTGGCAGGAGGCACCAGTGGGGAAAAATCCTCTGGCGCGCCCAGTTCTTCCTCGGCCACGCCGAAGAACCGGGCGAGCGTCCGGCGATCGCGCTCCTCCAGCCGCCTCGGGCTGCCGCGACCGGTAAACTGCTGCAAATAGGTAGTATTACGCCCGATCAATTCAGACAGGCGGGCCAGACTGATCTTGCGCTCACGCGCCAAGGCAAGCAGTCTCCCCCGGGCTTTCATCTCGGCTTGGGTAAGCTTTTCCATTTTTCCTGTATAGGCGAAGTATTTTTCCTAGACAAGTAGGATTTCGCCCCAGAGAACAGGATTATTCCTTCACCGATTCGCCTGTCAGAAAAAGGGGGCCTGCCAATGTTGATTTCCCGGATCGAGCGCTTTCTGCGCGAAACCGGAATGCCGTGGACCAAGTTCGGGCGGCTTGCCACGCACGATCCGCGTTTCGTGCAGGATCTGCGCAACGGCCGCCTGCCCCGTGCCGCCACGGAAACGCGTGTGGAACATTTCATGAACATATACCGCGAGAACGCCCGTGCAAATTGACCTTTCGGCCGATCAGGCCATGCTCTCCGCAGCCCGGCGCCTTGCCCGCCGCACCCCGTGGATGCCGTTGCTCTCGGCTCTGCTCGAGCTGGCGCAAGGCCGGGGCGAGCTGCTGCGCCACAGCGAACGCGCCTGGGCCAGCGTCACCTTCACCGGAACCCGGCACAGCGTAGCCCTCGCCTTCACCGGAGCCGAGGCGGTGGCCGCAGGCGAGCTGTTCATCGATGCCCTGCCCGACCACGAATTCGCCATCCCCCGCCAACTGGTTGCCGACGCGGCGGTCGTCCGGGTCGACCACACCGCCCTGCCCGAACCGCGGCTGGAGGTGGAGGTGGAATTGCTGCTGCTGGATGAGGTTTAGCGACGGTCACCCCAGCTGCGCCAAGCCGATTGACTGACACTGGCAAAAGAGCGACCGTCCTGCGATAAAACTCAGGGGGAGACTGCCATGAAAGCATACCTCGCAGCAGCATTGGCAGCCATTCTTGCCGCGCCAGCGTTTGCACAAGATCTCGAATCGCAAGAGATTGTCGTAACCGGATCGCGCGTTGAGCAGGACGATTACGTTCGCGACATGCCGGCAGTCGGGCTTCGGCGGACCGCGGACTTTCTTGTCCAGACCGTCACTATCCGCGGCGATACCCGCGACCCAAAGCAGCGCGCGATGGAAATCCGGCAGATGGTGCAGAAGGCGGTGCAGTTCGCCGGGCAACGCGGCGTCGAACTTGCCTATGGCGACTACATCCTGACCCCGCTGACGCTAAGCAATCTCGACGAGCTTGACCTGAAGAGCGACAACCGGCCCGACAGCCAGAGGATCGACTTTCTCGTGAAGGCTTCATTGGCAGGCAAGGAGAGCGCGGCGGTCGCGCAGAAGCGGATCGAAGATTTTGTCGAGGCCGTGCCCGAGGTCGGACGGGCGCAGATGGACGAAATCGGGGATGCCTCGCTTTCGATCGTCGGACCTGACAAGTACCGGCTGCAGATCGCCGACAAGGTCATGGAAGATGCCCGGGCAACTGCCGCCAAGATGGGACCAGGCTACGCCGTGACGATCGAGGGGCTGAACATGCCAGTCCAATGGACGCGCGCCGGGCTGTCGGATGTGATGCTGTTCGTTCCCTACAGACTGGTAATCGTGCCCAAGCCGTAACGGTCCAGCATCGGCGGCCGGTGCAGGCAGTCGGCGAAGCTGAAGGGACGGTAGGTCAAGGGGCAGACGCTAGCGGCGTCGGGATGATGCGGGTTGAGCAGTACCACGTCGGCTTCGGGCAGTACCTTCGAGCGCACTGCGGCGAGCAGCGAGCGGCGGGTTTCCAGCCATTCACCCACGAACGCCCGGATAGTATTCTCGTCCGGATCGGGAACCCGCACCGGCACGGCATCGACCTCGGTCCAGCCCAGCACGAAATCGCCGGGCGCCTGCGCCAGATCCTGCGGCTGATAGCGCAGCGCCACCAGCACGGCGAGCCCGACTTCGCTGGCCAGGCTGACCACGGGCAGCCCCGGCGGCGCATAGCGCGCGCCATGCAGCTCCGCCCCCTTCCCGTCGAGCGCTACAAAGGGCGCACGGGTCAGGCGCCAGAGTTTCACCGGGGGATCACGCCGAACGCCGCGAGCGCCGCGTAGGTCAACACGGGAAGGCCAAGCAGATCGACCCGGGCGATTTTGCCGAGGGCGGCGGGTGATCCCGCTTGCCACCACAGCCACAGGAACGACATCATCGATATGGCCACGACGACGCTGGCCAATTGACGGCTTGCCGGGTGGAAGGCGGCGGCGATGCAGGCTGAGAAAACCGCGACGAACAGCCCCGCCCGGTGATGCACCAGCAGGAACAGCGGGTTGTCCGGGCCGACGCCGTACAGGGTCTGCATCTGCGCGCGGCGGAAAAAGGCGAACGCGGGCATCGCGTGTACCGCCGCTAGGATCAGCCAGGCTATGAGTTGCGGCATGCAACTATCGTAACGCCGGACGGCGCAAGTTCAACCCAGCTTCCAGTCCCAACCCAGCGGATCGCCGTCCATCACCTCTACCCCCAGCGCCGCCAGTTCATCGCGCAGGCGGTCTGAGGTTGCGAAGTCGCGGTCTTTGCGGGCGGCATTGCGCTCCGCAACTAGGCTATCGACAGTTTGGTCATCCAGCCTGGTGCCTGCGGGCCGCAGGCGCAGATCGCGCCGGTTCAGATCACACAGACCCAGGCCCAGCACCGCGTCCATGGCCTTCACCAGTGCCAGCGATTGTGGGACCGGACCCGCGAGGGCTTCCTCGAACGCGATGAGCGCACGCGGTGTGGAAAGGTCGTCGGACATCGCCGCGTCGAAGCGCTGAAGGATGGGGTGACCGACAATATCGTTGGCGCCGTGTCCGGCATCGGTCTGGTCCAGACGATTATAGGCAAGCGTCATCTTGCGAAGCCTTACCAGCGCCGCCCCCAGCCCTTCCCAGCTGAACTCCAGCTCGCTCCGGTAATGCGCCTGCAGGCACATCAGGCGGTAGGCCAAGGGGTGATAGCCCTTGTCGGCCAAGAGCTGAAGCCGCAGGAACTCGCCCGCGCTCTTGCTCATCTTACCACTGCGTTCGACCAGAAAGTTGTTGTGCATCCAGATGTTGGCACCGGAATTCGCTGCCACATCGAGCCCGTTGGTGCAGCAATGCGCCTGGTTCTGGGCGATTTCGTTGGGGTGGTGGATTTCGCGGTGGTCGATCCCGCCGGTGTGGATATCGAAGGGGAAGCCCAGCACTTCGCCGCTCATCACCGAGCATTCCAGATGCCAGCCCGGCGCGCCGCGGCCCCAGGGCGAATCCCATTCCATCTGGCGCGTTTCGCCCGGCGGGGTCTTGCGCCAGATCGCGAAGTCGGCGGCATTGCGCTTGCCCTCAACCTCGTCGATCCGGGCTTCACCCTCTTCGGTCACTGCGCGGGCAAGGCGGCCGTAGTCGGCGACGGTCGAAACGTCGAAATAGAGCCCGCTGTCCAGTGCGTAGCAGTGCCGGTCAGCGATATCCGTGGCGAACTGGATCATCTGGTCGATGTAGTCGGTGGCGATGGTCCACTTGGCGGGCTGGCGGATGTTCAGCGCCTTGACGTCGGCCCAGTAGGCTTCGGTGTAGTGGCGGGCGATGTCCCAGATCGACTGGGCCTTGGCCGCCGCCATCTTCTCCATCTTGTCTTCGCCGGCATCGGCATCGTCGGTCAGATGGCCGACGTCGGTGATATTGATGACGTGGGTGAGCGTGTAGCCCTTGAAGCTCAGTGTGCGGCCCAGCACGTCGGCAAAGACATAGGCACGCATGTTGCCGATGTGGGGATAGTTGTAGACCGTCGGCCCGCACGAATAGACCCGCGCCTCGCCCGGGTGGACGGGCTGGAACGTTTCAAGCTGGCGGGTCAGGCTGTTGAAGAGGCGCAGGTCGGTCATGGCCGGGGCCATAAGTGGTCGCGCGGGGTTTGACTAGAACCCCTCCCACCTTACCGCCTGATCAATCCCCACGCGCGGCACCGGAAAGCGGTTCACCGCCGCGTTGCGGTCGCCCCAGCCGATCGCGCAGCCGCAAAAGAAAATGTGGTCTTCGGGAATAGCCACCACTTCGCGGATCTGCTTCTGGTAGATCGCCCAGGCCTCCTGCGCGCACGAATCCAGTCCTTCCTCGCGCAGCAGCAGCAGCACGGTTTGCAGCCACATGCCGATGTCGCTCCACTGCGGCAGCCCCATGTAACGCGGGGTGTGGACGAGCATCAGCACCGGCGCGCCGAACGCGCGGAAATTGTTGCGGAACACGTCCTGCCGGCTGTCACGGTCTTCGCGCGGAATCTCCAGCGCCGCATACATCGCTTCACCCACCGCAAACCGCTGATCGGCATAGCGCCCTTCGATTTCGGCTGGATAGATAGGGTATTCGGCGGAATAGGCCGCCAGCCCCTGCGGAATGGTTTTCGCAACCAACGCAAACAGCTTGGCCAGCGGCTCACCGGTCAGCATCACCGCATTCCACGGCTGGGTGTTCCCGCCCGAAGGCGCGTTCTGCGCCTTTTCCAGCACCCGGCGCAGCACGGCCTGATCGACGGGCTTGTCGAGAAACTGGCGGACCGATCGGCGGGATACGACGGCTTCGGAGACGTTCTGTGCTTGGGTCATGCTGGTTTAGTCGTTTGCATAAACGATCGGGTCAAGTCCCTGTCTCCGAAGCCGTGGCGCAGTGCCTGCCCTATTGTGCAGCCGGAGCGGCTGCGGGGGCAGGATCGACCGGGGCGACCGGCGCCGCACCCTTTTCAAGCGCTGCCTTTACTTCGTCGGGACGCAGCGCGCCCGGCCCAGGGCCCATGTCTTCGGCATCGACCAGTCGGTCGGTGCCCGCTTTGACAAAATCGGCTTCGGTCGAGGGGCGCAGATCAGGCCGGCCGGCCATGATCCCCATCTTGATCTTGCACATCGCGTACTGCGTTTCGCCGTCCTCGACTTCCAGCGCGAGCACGTCCTTGGCCTCGCTCTTCACCATGTATTCGTGGCGGCCCGGATCGGTGACCAGAATGAAATAGCGGCCCGAACCGAGCGAGCTGATCTTCTTGCCCTTTTCGTTGACCGCACAGCCCATCGCGGCACCCATGATCGTGCCGGTGCGATAGAAAACGATCTGCCCCTTGCCCGGCGGCGGCGGCGGAATGCGGACCGCAGCCTTGTCACCGGCAATGGCGGTGCCGCTGATCACCAGCGAGAGCGCCGCTGCGGCGGCCAGTCTGGTCAATTTGATTGTCATGATGGGAAACCCTTCTGTTAGTGTTCCTTGGTTTGCGCGACCACGGCCGCAGGAGCCGGGACCTGTGAATCCGTCGGGGCGGGTGCCGCCGCTTCGACCGGAAAATCTTCCGCTGTCTTCGCAAGTGCCTGGGCACCCTTGGGCACCACAACGTTCTTGCCGGTAACGGCAAAGCCCAGCAGGCCAAACGGTATCGGAGTTAGAACACCGGCTCCGGCTGCTGCTGCGTTATAGGCATCGACTTTGCCGATGGCATCGCCTCCGGTCAGCGCAATTCGCATCGAACGCAGCCGAAGCTTACGTTCGCCGACCGTCAGGAATCGCGCTGCAAGAACCAGTTCACCTGCAGCTCCGGATCCACCCGCCTTCTTCGCGTGCACGATTTCGCCCTGCCCGATCGTGCCAGCCGGCACCACTTCTTTCCCGTCGACGACAAGCGGCTTTTCGAGATGGAGCGGGAACGTTGCCCCTGTGGTGCTGATCTTGCTGCCCAGCTCGGCGTCGATCACCAGCTCAACCACGGTCAGCTTTGGCACACATCCGGCGCACGAAGGCGTCGCGACGACAGGCGAAACCTGAGGAGCGGCAACGGGTGCTACGGGCATCTCGTCCGCAGCAGTCTGCGCCGAAATCGGCAGCGCCGCAATGAACGCCCAGCACATTGCAGCACACGAATAGACCGATGCCATCGAACCCCCTTGGACAAGCAAGAGCATGAATTCACCGGGCTTGCAAGCTGGGCGTTCTTGCTTTTAGGCACTATTCGCGGGTCTCTCCTTCGTTCTCGTTCGATGGATCGAACAACACGATGCGACGGCTTCGGAGACGTTCATCGGGTTCCTTTCGCAAGCCAAAGGTACTTGGCCAGTCCGCCGGAAAATTCGTTGAGCACAAACAGCCCGAACACCGCCGGTAGCCCTGACGTGATGACGTGAAACAGAATTAGAGAAATGACGCATCCTCGAGCGACCAGATCAACCCGGTGCAGCCGCGGGGCGGATTCGGTCAGCATGGCAATATTCCACAGCACCCCAAACAGACCCGCCAAGTTGACGAAGAACATGTTCGGTCCGATTGGAACCGGAACCGACGGACCACCCAGGGCGGTGCTCAGCCAGCTGAGAAGCCCCAGTATCAGCCCGGCCGTAGGGGGTGTTGCCAGTGCGGCGCACACCAGCAGGTCATGCCACGTGAACGCCCGAACCGGGCCAGGAATGCGCTTGTCTGCAAGCACGAGCCTACCCCTCCTCCTCGAACAACCCCGCCAGCTGCTCGATCATCGTCCCGCCCAGCTGCTCGACATCCATGATCGTCACCGCGCGGCGGTAGTAGCGGGTTACATCGTGGCCGATGCCGATCGCGACCAGCTGGACCGGCGACTGCTTTTCGATCCAGTCGATCACCCGGCGCAGGTGGAGTTCGAGGTAGCCGGCGTTGTTGACGCTGAGGGTGGAATCGTCGACCGGCGCGCCGTCGCTGATCACCATCAGCACCCGGCGGTCCTCGGACCGGGCCAGCAGGCGGGCGTGGGCCCACAGCAGCGCTTCGCCGTCGATGTTCTCTTTCAGCAGGCCCTCGCGCATCATCAGGCCCAGGTTCTTGCGGGCGTGGCGATAGGGTTCGTCCGCGCGCTTGTAGACGATGTGGCGCAGGTCGTTGAGGCGGCCGGGCTGCGCAGGCTTGCCCCCGGTCAGCCAGGCCTCGCGGCTTTGGCCGCCTTTCCAGGCGCGGGTGGTAAAACCCAGAATCTCGGTCTTGACGCCGCAGCGTTCCAGCGTGCGGGCCATCACATCGGCGCTGATCGCCGCGATCGAGATCGGCCGCCCGCGCATTGATCCCGAATTATCGATCAGCAGCGTGACGATGGTGTCCTTGAATTCGACATCGCGCTCGATCTTGTAGGACAGCGCATGCCCCGGGGAGATGACCACCCGGGCCAGCCGCGCGGCGTCGATCAGGCCTTCTTCCTGATCGAAATCCCAACTGCGGTTCTGCTGCGCCATCAGCCGCCGCTGAAGCCGGTTGGCGAGCTTGGTCACCACCCCCTGCAACCCCTTGAGCTGGGCGTCGAGATAGGCGCGCAGCCGGGTCAGTTCCTCATCATCGCACAGCTCGGGCGCGGCAACCACTTCGTCGAAGCTCTCGGTAAAGGCCTTGTAATCGAAGTGAGCGGGAATCTCGGTCCACGGGCGGTTCGGGCGGGTAGGCAGCATGCCCTCCTCGCCTTCGTCGCCCTCCTCGGCCTCGCTGGTATCGTCGTCGCTTTGCCGTTCGGCCTCGCTGTCGCCCTCCTCGTCGCCCTCGCTGGGTTCGGAAGCGACTTCGCTGGGGCTCTGGTCCTCTGACCCTTCGCTGTCGTCTGGCTGCTCCTCGCCGTCGTCTTCGGCGTCCTGATCGTCGCTTTGATCGGCTTCGTTCTCAAGCTGATCGGCGCGGGTCAGTTCGAGATGCTGAAGCAGGTCGAGCGAAAGCTGCTGGAACGCCTTCTGGTCGTCCAGCGACAGCGCCAGGGCATCGAAATCGCCACCGCTCCGGTCTTCGATCCAGCCGCGCAGCAGGTCCACCCCCTCGCGGGCGGCCTCGGGAACCGGCTGTCCCGTCAGATGTTCGCGCAGCATCAACCCCAGCGCGGTCGCGATCGGTACTTCATCAGGGCGGGTCGCTCGGGTGATCGGATCGCCCAGCGTGCGTACCTGCTGCGCCGCGTCGAGATTGGCGCGCATCCCGCTATAGGCACGGGCGCCCAGCGCTTCATAGCGCACCGTCTCAATCGCGTCGTAGCACGCCCGCGCAGTCGCCTCTGCCGGGGCGTGGCGGCCGTGCAGCGTCGCGTTGTGATGACGCAGCTTCAGCGCGAAACTGTCGGCAAAGCCCCGCGCCTCCATAGCCTGATCGCGCGGCAGATTGCGCCCCGGCATCGGGATCCTCAGGCTGCTGCCGTTGGCGGCCGGGGTATCGGCGGTCCATGCGATCTCAACCTCTGCGTCGTGCGCGATCGCCCGGCTGGCGCCGGTGAGCACGGTCTTGAACCGGTCGAGGGGAGATTCGTCGGACATTCGCCTGCCGGATCAGATCGACTGGCCGGTCTTGGCCCAGTCGGCCAGGAAACCTTCGATGCCCTTGTCGGTCAGCACGTGCTTGAACAGGGCCTTGATCACGGCCGGCGGCGCGGTCATCACGTCGGCGCCGATCTTGGCGGCTTCGAGCACGTGGATGCCGTGGCGGACGCTGGCGACCAGGATCTCGGTTTCGAAGCTGTAGTTGTCATAAATCAGGCGGATGTCGCTGATCAGCTGCATCCCGTCGAAACCGTTGTCATCGTGACGACCGACGAAAGGCGAGATGAAGCTGGCCCCGGCCTTGGCCGCCAGCAGCGCCTGGTTGGCGCTGAAACACAGCGTGACGTTGACCATGGTACCCTCACCGGTGAGCGCCTTGCAGGTCTTGAGCCCGTCGATGGTCAGCGGCACCTTGATGCAGACATTGTCGGCGATCTTGCGCAGCACTTCGGCCTCGCGCAGCATGCCCGCGTGGTCAAGTGCGACCACTTCGGCGCTGACCGGACCGTCGACCAGCGCGCAAATTTCCCGCGTCACTTCCATGAAATCGCGGCCGGACTTGGCAATGAGCGAGGGGTTGGTGGTCACCCCGTCGAGCAGGCCGGTGGCGGCCAGGTCCTTGATGTCGGCGATTTCGGCGGTGTCGGCAAAAAACTTCACGTGTGCGCTCCCGATGGCGAGTCAGGATTCGCTATAACCACGGATCGGGTGCGGGACCAAGCCCGCGCCCGGTGAATTCGATCAGACCACTTTGAACAGCCCGATCAGCAGCGGATCGTTGGTCTTTTCCGGATGGGCGCGGATATCGGTTTCTTCGGCACCGATCTGGTTCCAGATCGAATTGTCGGCCCGGCTGGCCAGCGATTGCGCGACCGATCCGACATCGACGCCGGACAGCGCGGCAATCGCCTGGCCCAGAATCGGATCGCTGCTGATCCGGATCGCGTCGGTCAGGCCCGGCACCATCGCCCCCACCAGGCCCGTTCCCATCTGGCCGCGCAGGAAGGTGCTGGCCGCCGTAGGCCCGCCGCGCAGGATGCCGATTGCATCGGGAATCGAGATGGTCCGAATCGCGTCCAGCACCAGCGGTGCGGCACGCTCGGCTCCCTTTTCCGCCACGACATTGAGCTGGCGTTGCAGCTTTTCGCGAAACACCGAGGTGGTGAGCAGCGACTTAAGCAAGCCCGAACTTCCGGTGAACAGGTCGGGCACGTCGAACCGGGCGACCGAACTGTCCCAGAAGCCGCCCGCTGCGGTCAGCTTGGAAAAGGCGTTCTGCGAAGACAGGGTCAGCAGCCGCTTGAGCGCCTCGACCATCGAGAAGCCGCCCATCGATTGGCAACCCGACAGCGCCAGCAGGCTGGTGGCGGACGCGCCGACGATGAAACTGCGGCGGGCGATGGTGATGGTCTGGCTGGTCTGCATGATCCCCTGCTCCTTCGGTCGAAAGTTGTCCGCGCGGGGGTGACGCCTGCCCCCAAGTGGCCCCATAGAGGCCGTACCGATGACCCGCGTCCGACTCCTTGTGTTCAATCCCGCGCTCAGCGTGCTTGACTACCGCCTTCCTGCTGGAATGGCGATAGAATTCGGCGCGGTGGTGCTCGCCCCGCTGGGGCCGCGCCAGGTGCTGGGGATCGTCTGGGAGCCCGATCGGCTGGAGGGCACCGAAGTGCCCGACAGCAAGCTGCGCCCGATCCTGGAAGTGCTGCCGGCGCCGCCGCTGCCAGCGCCGCTGCGCCGCCTGATCGAATGGTGCGCGGACTATTACTGCGCGCCGATGAACGCGGTGGCGCGGATGGCGCTGGGATCGATGGCGGCGCTACGCGGCGGGGGCACGACCACAGAATACCGGCTTTCGGGCCTCGAGCCGCAGCGCCTGACCCCGCAGCGCGCCGCCGCCATGGATGCACTCCACGGCGAGCAGGCCAGCATCCGCGAACTGGCAGAGCTGGCCAGCGTATCGGAGGGCGTGCTGCGCGGCATGGTCGGCGCGGGCATCCTCGAGCCGGTCTCGGTCGACCTCGATCGGCCCTACCCCCGCGCCCGTGCCGATTTTGCGATTCCTGCGCTGGAGCCAGATCAGCAGGCCGCCGCCGACACCTTCGTCGGCGCGGTCCGGGCCGAGGAATTTGCGCCGTTCCTGCTCGACGGGGTGACCGGATCGGGCAAGACCGAATGCTATTTCGAAGCCGTGGCCGAAGCGATCCGGATGCAACGCCAGGTGCTGGTCCTGCTGCCCGAAATCGCGCTGACCGAGAACTTCCTGCGCCGATTCGAGGCGCGCTTCGGGGTGCCGCCGGTGCTCTGGCATTCCAGCCTCAAGCAGAGTGAACGCCGCCGGGCCTGGCGCGCGATTGTTTCCGGCGAAGCGCAGGTGGTCGTCGGCGCGCGCTCGGCGCTGTTCATGCCGTACAAGGCGCTGGGGCTTATCGTGATCGACGAAGCGCACGAGGTGTCGTTCAAGCAGGACGACGGAGTGCGCTACAACGCCCGCGACGTGGCGGTGATCCGGGCCCGGTTCGAACAGATCCCGGTGATCCTGGCCAGCGCCACCCCTGCGCTGGAATCGTTGCAGCTGGCCGAAGCGGGCGTCTATGCGAAGATCGACCTGCCCGCCCGGTTCGGTGGGGCCGAATTGCCCGCGATCGATGTGCTCGATCTGCGCGACGAGCCGCCCGAGCGCGGGCGCTGGCTGGCGCCGCGGCTGGTGGCCGAAATGCGGCTGCGGCTGGAGCGCGGCGAGCAGTCGCTCCTGTTCCTCAACCGCCGCGGCTATGCCCCGCTGACGCTGTGCCGCCATTGCGGCTACCGCTTTCAGTGCCCCAATTGCAGTGCGTGGTTGGTCGAGCACCGCCTGTCGCGGCGGCTCGCCTGCCACCACTGCGGGCACGAAGTGCCGGTGCCGGAGGCCTGCCCCGAATGCCACACCAGCGATTGCCTGGTGGCCTGCGGCCCCGGGGTCGAGCGGATCGCCGACGAGGTGGCCGAGGTATTGCCCGAAGCCCGGATCGCGGTGGTCACGTCCGATACGCTGAACAGCCCCGAGAAGATCAGCGCCTTCGTCGAGGCGGCGGAGGGCAAGCTGATTGATGTCATCATCGGCACCCAACTGGTGACCAAGGGCTATCACTTCCCCGAACTGACGCTGGTCGGCGTGGTCGATGCCGACCTGGGCCTGGAAGGCGGCGATTTGCGTGCAGGCGAGCGGACCTATCAGCAGATCGCCCAGGTTGCCGGGCGCGCCGGGCGCGGAGAAAAACCCGGCACCGTCATCATCCAGACCCGTCACCCCGAAGCCGCCGTGATCGCCGCGCTTTCAGCGGGGGACCGCGATGCGTTCTACACCGCCGAAGCCGAAGCCCGGCGCGATGCCGGAGCGCCGCCGTTCGGCCGGTGGGCCGCGATCATCGTTTCGTCAGAGGACGAGGCCGAGGCGCGCATGGCCGCCCGCGCGATCGGCGGCGCAGCACCCGACCTGCCCGACGTGTTGGTGCTGGGCCCCGCCCCGGCTCCACTCGCCCTGCTGCGCGGCCGCCACCGCTACCGCCTGCTGATCAATGCCCGCCGCTCGGCCCAACTGCAGGACATTATCCGCGGGTGGCTGGGCACACTGAGCTTTCCGCCCGGCGTGCGGGTCAATATCGATATCGATCCCTACAGCTTTGTTTGA
>JABFRE010000149.1 GCA_013141325.1 Novosphingobium sp. | reverse complement strand
CGCCTGTCGATGCCGCTCGAAAAGGTTCGCAAGGTGATGAAGATCGCCAAGGAGCCGATCTCCCTAGAAACCCCGATCGGCGACGAGGAAGACAGCCACCTGGGCGATTTCATCGAGGACAAGAACGCGGTGATCCCGGTCGATGCCGCGATCCAGGCCAACCTCAAGGAAACTGTCACCCGCGTGCTGGCCAGCCTGACCCCGCGCGAAGAACGCGTGCTGCGGATGCGCTTTGGCATCGGGATGAACACCGATCACACGCTGGAAGAAGTCGGCCAGCAGTTCTCGGTCACCCGCGAACGCATCCGCCAGATCGAAGCCAAGGCGCTGAGGAAGCTCAAGCACCCGAGCCGGTCGCGGAAGATGCGGAGTTTTCTGGATCAGTAGCTGCCGCGCTGGGGATAGCGCACTGGCAAAGGAAACCGCGCGAGCCTAAGGCAAGCGCCAGCGATTCTCGTCCCGTGAAGGCCTGCGAAACGTCATGCGTATTGCTCTTGCATCCGATCACGCCGCCGTCGAGCTTAAGGCGGAGCTGCGCGACTATCTGGTTCAGCTGGGGCATGAGGTGGCCGATCTGGGTCCGCACAATGCCGACCGGGTCGACTATCCGGACTATGGTTACAAGCTGGCCTTGGTCGTGGCCGATGGCACCGCTGAATACGGCGTCGCGCTGTGCGGATCGGGGATCGGAATTTCGATCGCGGTCAACCGCAACCCTGCCTGCCGCTGTGCGCGGGTCTCGGATCCGCTGTCGGCCGCTCTGGCGCGCGAGCACAACGATGCCAACGTCATCGCCATGGGCGCACGTCTGATCGGCAGCGACATGGCCAAGGCCTGCCTCGACGCTTTCCTTTCCACGCCCTTCGGCGGTGGCCGCCATGCCGGCCGCGTTGAAAAGCTGTCCCATCCCCAGCTCTGAGAGTTTCCTGCCGATGACCTCTGCCATCCGTTCTGCCGGCTTCTTCACCGCCTCGCTCGAGGCCTCCGATCCAGAGGTTTTCGCCGCAATTCGTGGCGAGCTGGGCCGTCAGCAGCACAAGATCGAGCTGATCGCATCGGAGAACATCGCCAGCACCGCGGTGCTCGAGGCGACCGGATCGGTCTTCACCAACAAGTACGCCGAAGGCTATCCGGGCAAACGCTATTACGGCGGCTGCGAATATGCCGACGTGGTGGAAACACTGGCGATCGAGCGGGCCAAGGCGCTGTTCGGCTGTCAGTTCGCCAACGTCCAGCCCAATTCGGGCAGCCAGATGAACCAGGCGGTGTTTCTGGCGCTGCTCAATCCCGGCGATACCTTCATGGGGCTCGATCTCAATTCGGGCGGGCATCTGACCCACGGATCGCCCGTCAACATGAGCGGCAAGTGGTTCAAGCCCGTCGCCTACGGAGTGCGCCCCGACGATGAATTGCTCGACATGGAAGCGATCGCGGCCCTGGCGCGCGAGCACCAGCCGAAAATCATCATCGCCGGCGGCACTGCCTATTCACGGGTCTGGGATTTCAAGCGGTTCCGCGAGATCGCTGACGAGGTTGGCGCCTGGCTGATGGTCGATATGAGCCACTTCTCCGGCCTGGTGGCGGGCGGCGCCCACCCCTCGCCTTTCCCCCATGCCCACGTGGTGACCACCACCACTCACAAGAGCCTGCGCGGGCCCCGCTCGGGCGTAATACTGACCGATGACGAGGAGCTGGCAAAGAAGTTCAATTCCGCGGTCTTCCCAGGCCTTCAGGGTGGCCCGCTGGTCCACGTTATCGCTGCCAAGGCGGTGGCCTTTGGCGAGGCGCTGCAGCCCGAGTTCAAGGCCTATGCCGCGCAGATCGTTGCCAACGCCCGCGCCCTTGCCGCCAGCCTGGCCGCGAACGGCCTGCGGATTGTCTCGGGCGGGACCGACAACCACCTGATGCTGGTCGACCTGACCGCCAAGAACGTAACCGGCAAGGCTGCGGAAAAAGGCCTCGATCGCGCCTGGCTGACCTGCAACAAGAACGGCATCCCGTTCGACACCCGCTCGCCCTTCGTCACCTCGGGGGTGCGTCTGGGCACGCCGGCGGGCACGACCCGCGGGTTTGGCGTCGACGAGTTCACCAGCATCGGCCAGCTGATCGCAGAAGTGGTAGACGGCATGGCCCGCAACGGCGATGATGGCGACGGCCAGGTCGAACAACGCGTGCGCGGCCACGTCGAAGCGCTGTGCGCGCGGTTCCCGATCTATCCGGAGATGTAAGGCGATGAGTGACGATCTGATTCAGGACGCCAAGGTCGAGATTACCGGAATGGCGAAGCAGGGTATGGCCCATCCTTCGACCAAGCCGGTCCTGACCGGCGCGGCGATAGGCGCATTGGTTGGTTGGCCGCTTCCTTTGGTGTCCCCGCTGGCCGGAGCCGTTCTTGGGGCCGGGTTCATGCTCTACAAACGGCTGCGCCGCTGATCCATGCGCTGCCCGTTCTGCGCCCATGATGACAGCCAGGTGAAGGATTCGCGTCCCACCGAGGACAACACCGCGATCCGCCGCCGCCGGCAGTGCGAGGGCTGCGGCGCGCGCTTCACCACCTTTGAGCGGGTCCAGCTGCGCGAGATCACCGTGGTCAAGAGCGACGAGGCGCGCGAGCCGTTCGATCGCGCCAAGATCGAACAGTCGGTCGCGCTTGCCTGCCGCAAGCGCGGGATCGCGCAGGAACGCCTCGATCAGCTGGTATCGGGCGTGCAGCGCCAGATCGAAACCCTGGGCGAAACCGAGGTGGCCAGCCGCGCGATCGGCGAAATGGTGATGGAAGGCCTGCACCGGCTCGACGCGGTGGCCTATATCCGCTTCGCCAGCGTCTACCGCGATTTTACCGAGGCGAAGGATTTCGAGGAATTCGCCAG
>JABFRE010000014.1 GCA_013141325.1 Novosphingobium sp. | reverse complement strand
TTCGCGGCACTTGCCTTGAAGCGGGCCCGCATCGCGCTGGCCTCCAGCTTGCAGGCATAGGCATCCACCACGTAGGCGCGCATGGCAGGATTGTCGAAATCGGGCACGGGATCCGCGTTTCGCGCCCAGTCGGACGTCTGCAGATCGCGGAGCGCCTGGACCAGACGCGGGCTGCCGGAGATGCTGCGAGCGGTGATGGCCTGGATATCGGCGTCCTCAAGCTGATCGAACTGCGCGAACAGCAGCGCTTCGGGCGGCATTCCCAGTGCATAGAACGACCGGCGCAGGCCCGCCGAAGCAACGGCATGATCCCGTGCGGCTTCGCGCTCGTCATCGGTCCAGTCGTTTTCCTGCTGGCATTCGGCCAGAGCCTTGTCGAGCCCGGCATTGGCCGCGGCCACGCGCGCATCGATCATGGCCGGGGTCAGAGGAGGGGTCTCGTCCTCTTTGGCGCTGACCGTTTTGAGCGCGAGATCGAGATAGGAATACCGCTTGCTGCTGCCGAATCCCGCCTTCTTGTTGGGGCAGTTGATCGACAGCTCATGCTCGAACGCAGACTTTATGACGAGCCCGGCCCGGACCGGGGAGGCAAGTCCGATCAGGGACACCACGGCAAGCGTTGCGGCAAGAATTTTCAAGGACTTCGCTCCAGTGGCTGCGCAGGACCGGCATATAGCCGGAAAACGGGCGCGCGGCTTGTACAAATGCAGCACACACGCTCAGTTCCCGCGTGAGGTCCAGACAACGCTGAAGATCTTCCACGTCCCGTCGATCTTGCGCAGCATCCAGTGCTCGAGCCCGCGGTTCTCAACCTTGCCGTCTTCCAGATAGTCGAAATCGAAGGTGACCAGCGCCAGCGGCCCGTCCTGCTCGATCCGCACGTTGTAAAAGCGTTCCTCAATCGGCACCTTGGCGCCGGTCACCGCCCGGGCAAAGCCCGAGAAGCCGGAATTGCCCAGCCCGTCATAATGACGGTCGGCTTTACGGGCTTCGTCGATCCCGGCTTGATCGGCCAGTTGGTTGAAGACGATTCGGGAATTGATCAGCAGATCGGACAGGGCAGGGCCGTCCTTGGCGATTATCGCCAGCCGAAACTTTTCGATAACGGCCTCGATGGCCGGACGCTCGGCCGCGCTGACCTCCCACCGGGACGGCGCAGCGGCGGTAGCCGGGACACTGACCAGCAAGGCAAAAGCCGCAAGCGCCACACGCATCGTCATTCTCCCAGCAAGGCCCGCGTCGCGGCGGCGACGTCACCGGCCCGCATCAGGCTTTCGCCGACCAGAAAGGTGCGCGTACCGCAAGCACTGAGGCGTACCAGGTCGCCGTGCGAGGCGATCCCGCTTTCGGCGACCAGCAGCGTACCTTCCGGGGCCAGCGGAGCCAGCCGCTCGGTGGTGGCAAGATCGGTGACGAAGCGTTTCAGATCGCGGTTGTTGACTCCGATCAGACGGCTGCTGAGGCGTGCAGCGCGCTCCATCTCGGCCTCGTCGTGCACTTCCACCAGCACGTCCATGCCGCGTTCCAGCGCGGTAGCTTCGATTTCGGCCATCTGGGCATTGTCCAGAGCGGCGACGATGATCAGGATCGCATCGGCCCCGATGGCGCGGGCCTCGGCCACCTGCCACGGATCGACCATGAAATCCTTGCGCAGGACCGGCAGGTTGCAGGCGGCGCGGGCAGCGACCAGATAGTCCTCGTGCCCCTGGAAATAGGGCGCATCGGTCAGCACCGACAGGCACGCCGCGCCGCCCGCCTGATAGGCGCGGGCGTGGGCGGGGGGATCGAAGTCCGCGCGGATCAGCCCCTTCGACGGACTGGCCTTCTTGATTTCGGCGATCAGGGCAAAACCGGAGGCGGCCCTGGCGCGCAAAGCCGCCTCAAACCCGCGCGGGGCGGTTTGCGTGGCGGCGCGGGCATCCAAATCGGCAAGCGAGGCCTGGCGTTGGCGCGCGGCAACTTCATCGCGCTTGGTGGCGCAGATTTCGGCGAGTTTGTCGGTCATCTTACCGTATCAATCCATCAATCGAGCAGCGCCTTGGCGAGACCCTTGTCGAGCGCTTCGGCGGCTTCCTCCGCGCCTTCCAGCCAATCGTCCACTTGTCCGGCGACCAGCAGCGCGCCCGCCGCATTGAGCAGGACGGCATCGCGGTAGGCGCCCGGCTCGCCGTGGAGCAGGCGGCGCAGCGCCTCGGCGTTGAACGCGGCATCGCCGCCGCGCAGATCGGCGAGCGGGTGGGGGGTGAGCCCGACGTCGTCCGGGCCGATCTCAGTGAGGATGCCGTCGATCCCGATTGCCGCGACGTAGCTGGTCCCCGCGATCGACAGTTCGTCCAATCCCTCGGCCCCGGACACGATCAGGGCGGCTTCGCTACCCAGAAGCTGCATCGCATCGCGGTAAAGCGCGATCAGCGACGGGTGTGCCACCCCGACCAGCTGGCGCCGCACGCCCGCCGGATTGGCGAGCGGGCCCAGCAGGTTGAAAATCGTCCGCCGCCCCAGTGCCCTGCGGATCGGCGCAACCCGGCCCAGCGCCGGGTGGTGGGCCGGGGCAAACAGGAAGGCGATGCCCAGATCGGGCAGGGTCTGCTCGGCCAGTTCCGACGCACGGGCCAGGTCGAGGCCCAGCGCCTCCAGCGTGTCGGCGCCACCGGCCAGGCTGCTGGCGGCGCGGTTGCCGTGCTTGGCCACCGGCACCCCGCAGGCCGCGACGACCAGCGCGACGGCGGTCGAGACGTTGAGGCTGTGCTGCCCGTCGCCGCCGGTTCCGCAGACGTCGATCGCGCCCTCTGGCGCGGCAATCCGCTTCATCCGCACGCGCATCGCTCGTGCGGCTCCGGCGATCTCCGCTGCGGTTTCGCCGCGCTCGGCCAGATCGATCA
>JABFRE010000193.1 GCA_013141325.1 Novosphingobium sp. | reverse complement strand
GACGAGCGCACCGTGGACGTGTGGGTCGGCCGCCTGCGCCGCTCGCTCGCCGCCCACGGCGCCCCCGATCCGCTGCGCACGGTCCGCTCGCTGGGCTATGTGATGGATTCGCTGGAAAGCTGAGGACGGACGCCGCGACCCACCTTGCCCCGGCGGCGTTCCGGAGGCATAGCCGCTCGAGTCCCATCCCCTGTCTCCAGCGAAAGGCCCGCCCATGAAGGTCCGCGTTTTTGTAAGCCTCAAGAACGGGGTGCTCGATCCGCAGGGCCGCGCGATCCACCATGCGATCGAAGGGCTGGGGATCGACGGCGTCAAGGATGTCCGCGCCGGCAAGATGATCGAACTGGAGGTTGAGCCCGGGGTGACCGACGCCCAGCTGGAGGAAATGGCCAGCAAGCTGCTCGCCAACATGGTGATCGAGAACTACCGGATCGAGAGGCTGGCGGCATGAGCTTCCGCTCTGCGGTGATCACCTTTCCCGGCTCCAACTGCGACCGGGACATGGCCGACGCACTGGAGAAGGTTTCCGGCACCGCGCCGCTGCGCATCTGGCACGGCGATGCCGATCTGCCCGACCGGCTTGATTTCATCGCCCTGCCCGGCGGGTTCTCCTACGGCGACTACCTGCGCTCGGGCGCCATGGCGGCGCGCAGCCCGATCATGCAGGCAGTCGTTGCCGCGGCGAACCGGGGTGTTCCGGTGCTAGGCGTGTGTAACGGCTTTCAGGTGCTGACCGAAAGCGGCCTCCTGCCCGGCGCATTGCTGCGCAATGCGGGGATGAATTTTGTCTGCCGCGAAGTGCGGCTGGCGGTGGCCAACAGCCAGAGCCTGTTCACCGCTGGCTACGCCGCCGGACAGGAGATCGTGATCCCGGTGGCCCACCATGACGGCAACTACTTTGCCGATGATGCCACGCTTGATCGGCTGGAAGGCGAAGGGCGCGTGGCGTTCCGCTATGCCGAGCCGGTCAACGGATCGGCCCGCCAGATCGCCGGCGTGCTCAACGCGGGCGGCAATGTGCTGGGCATGATGCCCCACCCGGAACGGATGATCGAGCCGGAGCAGGGCGGCACCGATGGCCGGGCCTTGTTCGAAAGCGCGGTGAAAGCGCTGGCGACCGCCTGAGCGGTCAGACTACCGCCGAACGCCGCAGCGTTGGCATCGCGAACAGGGCGCGGGCATCATCGGCGGGCATCGGCCGGCCATAGTAATAGCCCTGGATCTTGCGGCAGCCGAGCTGGCGGACAACCGCCAGTTCCGTTTCGGATTCGACGCCTTCGGCCGTGGTCGACATTTCCAGACTGTCAGCCATCGCCACCACGGCGCGGATGATCGCCAGGCTTTCCGGGCTACCCGTGGCCGCGCCCTGAACGAAGCTGCGGTCAACCTTGATCGTCGAGAAGCGCAGATTGCGGATATAGGCCAGGCTGGAATATCCGGTGCCGAAATCGTCGAGCGCCACGCCGCAGCCCAGCGCCATGATCTGCTCCAGCGCGGTGCGCGCGGTGGTGGCATCGCGCACGAAGATGCTTTCGGTCACTTCGATTTCCAGCCGCTGCGCCGGCAGCCCGCTGGCGCTCAGCGCGCCGACAACGCTGGGGATGAAGCCGGTATCGAGCAGCTGCTCGCCCGACACGTTGACCGCTACCTTGACGTGGGCCGGCCAGCGCGCGGCCTCGCGGCAGGCTTCGCGCAGCACCCATTCGCCGATCGGCACGATCTGGCGGGTGTCTTCGGCGAGCGGAATGAACTTGGCCGGGCTGACCGGTCCATGCTCTTCGCTGTTCCAGCGTAGCAGCGCCTCGAAGCTGACGATGTTCTCATCGTTCGCGTCGACCACTGGCTGGTAGTTGAGTGCGAATTCGTTGCGTTCCAGCGCGCGCCGCAGCGAGAATTCCAGCTTGCGGCGCTCCTCCGCATGGGCATGCAATTCCGGCTCATAGCCAAAGTGCTGCCCGCCGCCCTCTTCCTTCGAGCGATACAGCGCCAGATCGGCATTGCGCATCAGGGTCTCGACGGTGGTGCCGTCACGCGGGCCGATCGCCGAACCGACGCTGGCACCGATGTACAAGGTATGGTGATCGATTTCGTACGGCCGCGAGAGTACTTCGATCACCGACTTTGCCACCCGCTCAACCCGGGTGTGGTCCGAGGCATCGCGCACCACGATGGCAAATTCGTCGCCACCCAGCCGGCCACACAGCTCGTTGTCGCTGGCGATGCTGCGCATCCGTTCGGCAACCCGCGCCAGCAGCTGATCGCCCACCAGATGGCCCAGAGTATCGTTGACCGCCTTGAACCGGTCGAGATCGAGCATCAGGAACGCGCAGCGCGTGCGCCACTGATCGGCATAGCGCATCGCCTCGCCCAATGCCTCGGTGATCATCATCCGGTTGGGCATTCCGGTCAGCGTGTCATAGCGCGCCATGTGCGCGATCTTTTCCGAACTCTCGCGCTGCTCGGTGACGTCCGAGCCGACCCCGCGGAACCCGTCGAAGCTGCCGTTCTCATCGAGCTTGGGCGTGCCCGACAGCTCCCACCAGCGCTGGTGTCCGTTGATGGTTACCCGCACCAGCAGGTTGGAAAAGCTCTCACGGCGCTTCAGACGCTCCGCCAGATCGTGGAGGCTGGAAGGAAACTGGCCCGTTTCCCACGCTGGGCCGGCGATCAGTTCAATGAACGACTTGCCGTCGATCTCTTCGGGGCTGAGGCCCAGGGCAAAGGCAAAGCGCGGACTGATCGAACGCACCCGGCGCGAGGTATCGATCTGCCAGAGCCAGTCGGCCTCACCCTCCTCGAATTCCTTGAGCAGCAGCGATACCACTTCGTTGCGTTCGGCCATTCCCGCTTCGGCAACCCGTGCAGTCAGGAACGAGCGGGCGTTCTCCACCGCGCCGCGGGCAACCACGGCAATGAACAGCACCGTCACCGCGACCATCTCAAGGCTGACGGTCCACAGGAAGCTGGCGATCGCCGCGATCCCGACGATTCCGGCGAACATCAGATTGGCCAGCGGCACCGCCGGCAGCATCACCGCGCAGGCCGTCATCAGCATGGCGCATACCGCCCACAGCTCCAGCCGCGCCATTGAATCGCCATAGGGCGCAAACAGCGCCATCGGCACGACCCAGACCAGCGCAATCCCGACCGATCCCAGCGTCTGCCGGTTGACCTCGTCGCGCCCGATCCGGCGCTTGTCGGCGTCCACCAGATCGCGGTCGATCTGCCCGCCGTAGAACAGCGAGGCCCCCAGGGCGAGGATCCAGCCGCCCAGCAGGGCAAAGTGGACGAATGGATAATAGATCCAGAACACCCCGATCGCCGCCGCGACATGCGCGGCAATCCGCAGCATCGTGGTCTTGGCAAGGCTCGAATATTGCAGCCCGCGCAGGCGCGCCCAGTCACCTTCCCCCGGATCGTTCAATCCGAGTACGGCCATGACGGGCAGGACCTTTGGCAGCGATTTCGAAACGGGCTTCTTGCTCACGCCCGCTGCATACGCGGCAAATCGTTATCGCCGCGTAAAGCAATCGGGTCGAACCGTTGGATTTTGGACAGGCGCCGTAGGAATGTCCTGGCGCAGGCTAGCGCAGCGCCGCTACTCCACCGTCACCGATTTGGCGAGGTTGCGCGGCTGGTCGACATCGGTGCCCTTCACACAGGCTACGTGATAGGCAAGGAGTTGCACCGGAACCGCATAGACCAGCGGCGCGATCAGCGGGTGAACCTTCGGCATCTCGATCGTGGCCAGGCAGCCCTCGCCGGCCTCGGCGATCCCATCCTTGTCGCTGATCAGCACCACTTTGCCGCCGCGCGCGCGAACCTCCTGCATGTTCGACACGGTCTTCTCGAACAACGGGCCCGACGGTGCGAGGACGATCACCGGCACCGCCTCGTCGATCAAGGCGATGGGCCCGTGCTTCATTTCACCCGATGCATAACCTTCGGCATGAATATAGCTGATTTCCTTGAGTTTTAGCGCTCCTTCCAGAGCCAGTGGATAGTCCTGCCCGCGCCCCAGATAGAGCACGTCGCGCGCCGGGGCGATGAGGTGCGCCATTGCCGCAATCTCGTCGTCGTGGGCCAGCGCGGCGTTGAGACTGGCGGGAGCTTCGAGCAGGTGTTTGACCACGTCCGATTCTTCCGCGCGGTTCATCCGTCCGCGCTTCACCGCCATATGCGCGGCCAGCGCGGCGAGCACGGCGAGTTGGCAGGTGAAGGCCTTGGTGCTGGCCACGCCGATCTCTGGCCCGGCATGAGTCGGCAGCAGCAGATCGGCCTCGCGCGCCATCGAGCTGGTCGGCACGTTGACTACCACCGCGATGGTCTGGCCCTGCGCCTTGCAATGGCGCAGCGCGGCGAGCGTATCGGCGGTTTCCCCGCTTTGCGAGATAAACAGCGCCAGGCCACCCGGCTCCATCACCGGTTCGCGGTAGCGGAATTCAGAGGCGAAATCGATGTCGGCGGGCAGGCGCGCGAACTGTTCGAACCAGTACTTGGCGACCATCCCGGCGTAGAAACTGGTCCCGCAGGCGACGATGGTGACGCGGTTGATGCTGGACAGATCGAAATCGAACTGCGGCAGCGCCACGCTCTGGTCGACCTGCCGGATGTAGCTGCGCAGAGTCTGGGCCACGACGGTCGGCTGCTCGAAGATCTCTTTCTGCATGAAGTGGCGGTAATTGCCCTTCTCGATCTCGGCCGCCGAAGCGCCTGAGGCGGTGACCGCGCGCTCGACCGGGGCATTGTCCTTGTCAAAGATCCGCGCGCTGTCGCGGGTGATGACCACCCAGTCGCCCTCTTCCAGATAGCAGATCTGCTGGGTCAAGGGGGCAAGCGCCAGGGCATCCGAACCCAGGTAGGTCTCACCGTCGCCATAACCCAGCACCAGCGGCGAGCCCAGCCGCGCGCCGATCAGCATCCCGGGATGATCCTTGAAGGCGATCGCCAGGGCAAAGGCCCCGCGCAGCTGCGGCAGCACAGCCTTGACCGCCGCTTCGGGACTCAGCCCGGCTTCGACCTGTTCAGACAGCAGGTGGGCGACAACCTCGGTATCGGTATCGCTTTCAAACACCCGCCCGCGCGCGGTCAGCGCTTCCTTGAGCTGGCGAAAGTTCTCGATAATCCCGTTGTGGACCAGCGCCAGCACCGCCGTGGCATGGGGATGCGCGTTGGCCGAGGTTGGCGCGCCGTGCGTGGCCCAGCGGGTATGGGCGATGCCCGTTGTCCCCGGCGCCGGATCGCGCGCAAGCTCGCGCACCAGATTGACCAGCTTGCCCGGCGCGCGGCGGCGGATCAGCTGGCCGTCATGGATCGTGCAGACCCCGGCGCTGTCATAGCCGCGGTATTCCATCCGGCGCAGCCCATCGACCAGCCGGTCCGCCACCTGTTCCTTGCCGACGATGCCGATAATGCCGCACATGGGGAATTGCTTTCGCTAGAGAATGTAGGGAACCCGGATGCCCGGCATTTCGGCCGGGAAATCCTTCGTGTTGCGGGTGATGAGTACGCGACCGCGGATTTGCGCTGAGGCCAGAATGATTGCATCGGGCGATTTGAGACGCGGTCGTTCACGGCGCAAAGCCGCCGCGCGGCGCGAGATTTCTTCGTCAATCTCATCGAGCCCAAAGCGCGACAGAAACACCATTGCATCCTGAACCATCCCCTCGCTGCCCTTCGAGAGGACTTCAATCCACGCCATCCGGCTGATCCATGGCCGCGAGTTCAACCCCACCGCCCGCTCGATCTCAACCCGCGCCGCAGGATAGCCCGCCAGCGCATCGATCACGATGTTGGCGTCAAACGCAAAGCCGCTCACTTGGTATGGGGCCGTTTGGGCTTGGGATATTTACCGGCGACCATGTCGAGGTAGATTTGCCGTTGCCGGTCGTCCTCTTCATCGAACATGTCCGGAGATTCAGCCCGGACTTCCTCGTAGTCATCATCCCAATAACGGGTCCATTCGGCGCGCCGCTTTCGCTCGTATTCGTGCGGATCGTATTCAACCCCATGTCGCACCC
Organism: Novosphingobium sp.; assembly: GCA_013141325.1. Taxonomy (GTDB): domain Bacteria; phylum Pseudomonadota; class Alphaproteobacteria; order Sphingomonadales; family Sphingomonadaceae; genus Novosphingobium. The sequence goes on along the minus strand of JABFRE010000193.1, from coordinate 8,474 downwards.
AAAGGCCAAAGCCCTTTTCAAGCCAATCCATCCCGTCGGCAGGGGCCTGACCCTTGTACGCACTCACCGCATCCCGCAGCACCGAGGCGCGCGACTTGCCCTGCTCGGCCGCGCGGGCATCGAGCCACTTGATGTCGTCATCGGGCAGATCGGCGAGGATGCGGGTCATTGATATACTGATATCATATCATGATATCATGTCAACATCCTGATTGATCAATTTGCGATAGACGATGAAGCCAGATTTTTCCGCCAGATGATCATACAGTTGCTGGGCGACGAAGTTGGATTCTTGAGTGTGCCAATAGACCAGACCGCATCCCTGCAGCGCAGCTTGGTTGTACACTGCCTGAATCAACGCGCGACCAATTCCCGTACCGCGCAGATCGGGGCGAGTGTAGAGGTCTTGCAGGTAAATCGAGGGTTCGATGGCGGTCGTATTGCGGTGGAGCAGATAATGGACGACCCCGCCCAGCGATCCGCCCGCGTCAGCCACCAGGCAACGAATTGGCTCATACGGATCGAACAGCCGCTGCCATGTACAAGCAGTGATTGCAGGATCGAGCGCAGTTGGACCTGAACGGCCGTAGAACGCGTTGTATCCATCCCACACTTCCAACCATTGTCCGTAGTCTGATTTGGCAAGCGGACGAATTGTAAGTGCCGCTCCACCCATCACTTCTTCTCCGCCTTCTTCTTTTTCATCGCATCGTGAAACCGGTCGGCCCAGCCCGGCTTGACCAGTTGCTCCGCGCGGACGATCCGCAGTTCGCCGTCCATCACGTCGCGGGTCACCGCGCTGCCGGCCGCGACGATTGCGTCGGCGCCGATCTTGACCGGCGCAACCAGCGCGGAATTGCTGCCGATGAAGGCGCGTTCGCCGATGATCGTCTTGTGCTTGAAATAGCCGTCGTAGTTGCAGGTGATCGTGCCTGCGCCGATGTTGGCCCCTGCCCCTACTTCGGCATCGCCGATGTAGGACAGGTGGTTGGCCTTGGCGCCCTTGCCCAATGTGGCCTGCTTGACCTCGACAAAGTTGCCGACCTTGGCTTTCTCATCCAGCACGGTGCCGGGACGCAGGCGGGCGAAGGGGCCGACTTCGACTCCGGAGGCAAGGCTCGCGCCTTCGATATGGCAGTTGGCGCGGATCGTGACGGTGTCGGCTACGGTCACACCCGGGCCGAAGAACACGTTGGGCTCGATCAGCACGTCCTGCCCCAGCTTGGTATCCCACGCGAACCAGACGGTTTCGGGGGCGATCAGCGAGGCTCCATCATCCATTGCAGCCTTGCGGCGGCGGTTCTGCCAGCGCTGCTCGGCCAGCGCGAGTTCCGAGCGCGAATTGATCCCTTCCACCTCGTGCGGATCGGAGGTCACCACCACCGCGCAGGTGCGGCCATCGGCATTGGCAATGTTGACCACGTCGACCAGGTAATATTCGCCTTGCGAATTGTCGTTAGTAACTCGCGCCAGCAGGCCGAACAGATCGGCGCTGCGCACCGCCATCAGACCGGAATTGCAGAGGCGGCAGGCGCGTTCGGCCTCGCTGGCGTCCTTGTGCTCGACCATCTTCACGATCCGGTCACCCTCGGTCAGCACCCGGCCATAGGCGAGCGTATCGGCGGGTTCGAAGGCCAGCACCACCACTGCGGGATTATCGGCCCCGTGCAACCGCGCGATCATCATGCGCATGGTCGCAGCGGAAACGAACGGCACGTCGCCGTAGAGGATCAGCACATCGCCAGAGAATCCGCTGAGCGCTGCTTCGGCCTGTTGTACCGCATGGCCGGTTCCGTGCTGCGGGTCCTGCACAGCGATCGCCGCGCGATCGCCAAGCTGCGCCTCAAGCTGCTCGCGCCCATGCCCGGCGACTACCACCGAGCGCTCCGGCTCCAGCTCGGCCGCACTTGCCAGCAGATGTTCGATCATCGGCAGCCGGGCGATCGGGTGCAGCACTTTGTGCAGATCGCTTTTCATCCGGGTGCCCTTGCCCGCGGCAAGGGTGACGATGGCTAGAGGGGTATCGGCGCTCATAGTTAGGGCACATGCCACCAATTGCTTGCCGATTCCACAACGCTGAGCCAATGCCCCCCGCGATGACCCCACACCGCTTTACCACTGTCGGCTTCGATCTCGACGGAACCCTGCTCGATACCTCGGGCGATCTGGGGGCAGCGCTTAACCATGCGCTGGAAACCGTTGGCCGGCCGGCGGTACCGGGCGCGGAGGTGTACCGGCTGATCGGCGGCGGGTCCGCGCTGATGCTGCGGCGCGCGCTGGCGCTGACCGGCGGAGACCAAGGCATCGACTTCGCGGCGCTGCGGCAGGTGCTGCTGGCGCATTACGAGGCGAACATCGCCCGCCACACCACGTTTTATCCCGGCACAGAGGCGATGCTCGACGCCCTGGCCGCGCAGGGCACCCGGATCGCGGTGGTGACCAACAAGCCGCAGCATCTGGCCGACGCGCTATTTGCCCAGCTGGGCCTGACGCCGCGCTTTGCCTGCGTCATCGGCGGCGGGCGGTACCCGCTCAAGCCCGATCCGGCGGCGCTCCATGCCATGGCCCAGGCCTGCGGCGGGGGCGCGGCGGCCTTCGTCGGCGATACCACGTTCGATACCCGCGCGGCGCGGGCCGCCGCGACCCCCAGCGTAGCGGTCAGCTTCGGGTTCTGCGACGCCCCGCCCCACGCGCTGGGTGCCGACGCGGTGATCGACCACTTCGACGAGCTGATTCCTGCCCTCGCCCGGCTCTGATCGGCTCGATTCGGACGGCCTGCTGCGGATTGTGCGGCCAGCCGCTGCTGCTTTCCCCTAGGGAAAGCAGTGCTGCACTGCGGCATATTGCCAGCCGCCTTGGCCCATGCCATGCCGCCTGCGCTTCCCCCCCCGGGGATCGTCCCATTTCAGCGGAGAAACGCGTATGACCATTTCGTTCAAGGATCGCGTCGCGATCGTCACCGGCGCAGGCGGCGGCCTGGGCCGCGCCTATGCGCTCGAACTGGCCCGCCGGGGCGCAAAGGTTGTGGTCAACGATCTGGGCGGATCGCGCGACGGCACCGGCCACAGCGACGCTGCGCTCAAGGTGGTCGAGGAAATCAAGGCTGCGGGCGGTGAGGCGATGTCCAACGGCGGCTCGGTCACCGAATACGAACAGATGGTGGAGATGGTCGCCAAGACCAAGGAGGCCTGGGGCGGCGTCCACGTGCTGATCAACAACGCCGGCATCCTGCGCGACAAGAGCTTCGCCAAGATGGAAATGGCCGATTGGAAGCTGGTCATCGACGTCCACCTCAATGGCAGCGCCAACTGCACCAAGGCGGTTTGGGACACCATGCGCGAGCAAGCCTATGGCCGGATTCTGATGACCGCCAGCAGCACCGGACTGTTCGGCAACTTTGGCCAGGCCAACTATGGCGCGGCCAAGCTGGGCCTGGCGGGCTTGACCAAGACGCTGGCGCTGGAAGGCGGCAAGTACAACGTCCGGGTCAACACCCTGGCCCCCGTCGCCGGCACCCGGATGACCGAAGACCTTGGCATGCCCGAAGCCTTCTTCAAGATGCTGGCGCCCGAAAACGTCGCGCCGATGGCGCTCTATCTGGTGAGCGAAGATGCGCCGACCAACATGATCTGCGGCGCGGGCGCGGGCGCCTATCACGCCGCCTACGTCACCCTGACCCCGGGTATTGCCCTGCCGGAAGGCGAACGCACGCCGGAAGGCATCGCCGCCGCGTGGGAGCAGATCATCGACCGCACCGGCGAGATTGTCCCCCAGTCGGGCGGCGAACAGAGCCAGGCCGTGATGGCCGCACTGGCCAAGATCGGCGCGCTGGGCTGAAATCAGCCAACAGACCAAAGATCGCCAGCCGCGCGGGAAGGGATACCTTCCCGCGCGGTTTTGTTTGGCAGGGGCGAAGGCGCTTGACCGGGTCGAATCAATTCCATATTTCGATGATTATCGAATCATTGGATGCCCGCATGAACGCCGAACAGATCATCCATGCCCTGGGCGCGCTGGCGCAAGAGCACCGGCTTGCCGCTTTTCGCCTGCTGGTGCAGGCCGGGCCCGATGGCCTCGCCGCAGGCGCGCTGTCCGAAGCGCTGGCAATCCCGGCCTCGTCGATGAGTTTTCATCTTGCCCAGCTCGCTCACGCAGGGCTGGTGACCCAGCGGCGTAGGAGCCGTTCCATCATCTATTCGGCGAACTATCCGACGATGAACGGATTGGTGGGATACCTCATGGAAAACTGCTGTGGCGGCGCCACGTGCGCGCCGGACGGCGGATGCGAACCCGGCCCCGCAAATGAGAGGAGTGCTGCATGAATCGCTTTCACGTCCACGTCGGGGTCGCAGACCTCGAAAAGTCGATTGCGTTTTACACCGGGCTGTTCGGCCAGGAGCCGAGCGCGACCAAGCCGGACTATGCCAAGTGGATGCTCGACGATCCGCGCATCAACTTTGCCATTTCCTGCAAGGAAGGCGCTGCGAAGGGCATTGAGCATCTTGGCCTGCAGGTTGACGATCAGGCCGAGCTCGGCCTTGTCTATGGCCGCCTGCGCGCCGCAGATCGACCGGTGCTCGAAGAAGGCGCAACGACCTGCTGCTATGCGCAATCCGAAAAGAGCTGGATCAGCGATCCCGATGGCGTGGTCTGGGAAGCGTTTCTGACGACCGGCGACAGCACCGTCTACGGCGAAAGCCCGGACCTCGCGGTGCTGGCGTCGGGCAGCGCCGCGACGGGTGCCTGCTGCGCGCCGCCGATCAGCGGGCAGGCCAAGTCGCCGTGCTGCTGAAGGCCTGCCGTGACTGACCGACCGTTCAGCGTACTGGTGCTGTGCACCGGCAATTCTGCCCGCTCGATCCTCGGCGAGGCAATCCTTGGGCAATTGGGCGCCGGCCGGATCGCCGCCCACAGCGCCGGCAGCGTGCCCAAAGGCGCGCCGCATCCTGGCGCACTGCGCCTGCTGGGCCGCAAAGGCATCGACCCCGGCGCCTTTCGTTCCAAAAGCTGGAATGAATTTGCAGGCCCCAGCGCGCCAGCGATTGATCTGGCGATCACGGTCTGCGGAAATGCGGCCGGAGAAGCATGCCCGGTGTTCATGGGGGCACCGCTGAAGGCGCATTGGGGCCTGCCCGATCCAGCGGACGCACGCGGGAGCGAGGCCGAGATAGATGCCGCATTCGAGCAGACATGGCATTGGCTTGAGTTGCGCGTTCGTGCGCTGCTGAACCTTGAATTCGAATCGATGGACCGCGCGGCGCTGACCGCCGAGCTCGCCCGGATCGGGCAAATGGAAGGAGCCGTGTGATGGCCACGCTTGCAATGGAAGCTCCGCGCCAGCGCCTGTCGTTTCTGGACCGATACCTGACGGTGTGGATTTTCGCGGCGATGGCGCTCGGAATTGCCTTGGGGTCGCTCATTCCGGCCGTGCCCAGAGCGCTGGGCGCCATGTCGGTCGGATCGACCAGCGTGCCGATAGCGGCGGGCCTGATCCTGATGATGTTCCCGCCGCTTGCCAAGGTCCGCTACGAGGAGCTGGGGCAGGTATTCCGTGACGGGAAGATCCTCGCGCTGTCGTTTGTGCTGTGCTGGATCGTCGCGCCTGCCTTCATGTTTGCGCTGGCGGCAATACTGTTGCCGGACAAGCCCGAATATTTCACTGGCCTGATCCTGATCGGGATCGCGCCGTGCATCGCAATGGTGCTCGTGTGGAATCAGCTGGCCAGGGGCAGCTCGGAATACGTCACCGGCCTTGTCGCTTTCAACTCGTTGTTCCAGATCGTGTTCTACGTCCCCTACGCATGGTTCTACCTCACCGTATTGCCGCCCGTATTCGGATTTGAGGCCCGCGTCGTTGACATCGATTTCGGCACGATTGCCAGGGCGGTGCTGACCTACCTCGGCGTGCCATTCGTTGCCGGGTTTCTGATTCGCCGGACGCTCGTCAAGGCCCGCGGGGCAGACTGGTACGAAGCACATTTTCTTCCGGCAATCAGCCCGATCACGCTTGTGGCGCTGCTGTTCACGATCGTTGCCATGTTCAGTCTGAAGGGCGGTGAAATCCTGACCTTGCCGATCGACGCCCTGCGCATCGGTCTGCCGCTGTTGCTGTTCTTCGTGGTAATGTTTGTTCTGGCGTTCGCGAGCGGGCGCAGCATCGGTGCAGACTATCCGCGCACGGCCGCGCTCTCGTTCACAGCGGCGTCGAACAATTTCGAACTGGCAATCGCGGTGGCGATCGCTGCGTTTGGCCTGTCGTCTCCGGTCGCCTTTGCGGCGGTAATCGGCCCCTTGGTCGAAGTTCCAGTGCTGATTGCCTTGGTCAATCTGGCGTTGTGGTTCGAACGCAACTGGTTCTCTCAGGCACGGGCCGCATCTTCTACCCCTCCACGACCTTGAGCAGCCGCCGCTCCAGCGGGAACAGCACGCCGGCCAGCTCGTGTCCGCGCTTCAGTACCTGTCCGCCCTCGCCGATCAGTGCCCACATGCCTTGCTTGCCGCGCAGCACAGGACGCTTTTCGATGCGGGCTTCGGGGCGTTCGGCGGTGCGGCGAAAGGCGCTGAAGCTGGCGGCGTCCTTGCCGAAGTCCATCGCATAGTCGCGCCATTGTCCGGCGGCGACCATCCGGCCGTAGAGATCGAGGATGCGCAGCAGTTCGGTACGTTCGAACCCGACCTGAAGCGGCGAGGTTCCGGTCAGCGGGAACGGAGTAATGACCGCACTCAAGCCGACTTCTTCTCCCCGCGTTTGCGGGCTGGCGCCGGTTTGGCGCCGGCGGCATCGCGCTCGTCGAGCAGTGAGGTCAGGCGCAGGCGCAGCATTTCCACCTCACACTGCAGGATTTCCAGCTTCTGGGTGGAGGGATCGAAGCATTCGTTGCACGGCGTGCCGTAAGGCACAAAATTCTGGGTCTCGGGCTTGACCTCGACCAGCGTGGACTTGGCCGGGATGCCCACCATGGTGGCCCCTTCGGGCACGTCCTTGGTGACCACAGCGTTGGCCCCGATCCGGGCGCCGTTGCCGACCACGATCGGCCCCAGAATCGCCGCGCCCAGGCTGACGATGACGTCGTTGCCCAGGGTCGGATGCCGTTTGCCGCCCACGCCGTTGGTGGGGTTGGTGCCGCCCAGCGTCGAGCCCTGGTACATGGTCACGTTGTCGCCGATCTCCGCCGTTTCGCCGATCACCACAAAGCCGTGGTCGATGAAGAAATTGCGCCCGATCTGCGCGCCGGGATGGATGTCGATCGCGGTCAGAAAGCGGCTGATGGTGTTGACCAGCCGGGCCAGGAAATGGAGCTGAGCCTCAAACAGCCAGTGCGCCACGCGATGCAGGCCCAGCGCCAGAACACCGGGGTAGAGCAGCACTTCCCACCGGCTGCGCGGGCTGGGATCGCGGGCGACGATCGAGTCCAGGTACGAGATCAGACGTTGCGGCATCGGTTCCTCATTGTCCCATTAACGCCCGCTCAAAGCAAGCGCGGCTCCTGCGGCCCCTCGATTTCGTCCAGCGCCTCGCGCCAGATCGACACCGTGGGAGCAGTTTTGCGTTCAAGACTGAGCCGGTCAATCGTGGCGACCAGCCGTTCGATCCCGATGTGGGAACGTGTCATGCGGGGTACAAGGTAGGTAGCCGCGTCTGGACCCAGCGCCAGCCCGCGCAGCTCGGCATGCAGCGCCAGCAGATCGGTCAGCATGGCATCGTCCGGCGCGCCGATGCTCAGGTGCAAGGCCGCCCCAAGGCGTGAACGCAGATCCGGCAGGGCGATCTGCCACTGCTCCTCGCCGGCGCCGCTGACCAGCAGCAGCGGCGTGCCGCTCTCCTGCGCGCGGTTCCAGCGGTGAAACAGCTCGGTTTCGTCCATCCGGTCGGCATCGTCGATCGCCTCGCCGATCCCCTGCTCGCCAAACCAGCGCGCGATCAGGCTCTTGCCGGCGCGCGGCGGGCCGTGGAGCACTGCGGTGCGAAACGGCCAGACAGCCGGAGTCGCCATCGCCTCCAGCGCGGCGGAATTGGCGTTACCCACGACGATGCGCGAAGGGCCTTCCTTCCCCGCGCGCAGGGGAAGCGCAATCTGGCTCATGATCAGCGCCTGATCGACAGTGCGTTGTTGCCGACCGCCACGGTCCACCCCTTGGCGCGCAGCGCTGCGGCCAGCGCCGACAGTTCGCCCGCATAGCTGACCCGCATCAACGAGGTGCCGCCCACCGCAAGACTGGTGGTCGAAGCACCCTTGACCCCGGAAGCCGAGCGCACAGCGCCCAGCGCGGCATCAACCGCCGCCGCATCAGGCGAAGAGAACTGGATGGTGAAGGTGCTCACCTTGGCTTCTTCGGTAGGTTCGGGAGTGGGTGAAGCCGAGGCCGAGGCTTCAGGCGTCGTTGCCTTGGGCTTCTGCTCGGCCGCCTGCCCGGCAGCGATCAAGGCCGCCAGCGCCGGATCGATCGATGGCCGCACGTTAAGCGTGGTGTCG
>JABFRE010000147.1 GCA_013141325.1 Novosphingobium sp. | reverse complement strand
AAAGAGCACATCGTTGCCGCGCTCGGCCAGTGCGCCAAGATCGATGACCTTCCCGCCGACACGCCACTGATCCCGATCGCCAAAGTGGGCGTGATTGGCGCCGGCACCATGGGCGGCGGGATCGCGATGAACTTTCTCTCGGCCGGAATCCCGGTCACGATGGTCGAGCGCGAGCAGGTCGCGCTCGACCGCGGAGTCGAGGTGATGGGCAGGAACTATGCCGCCAGCGTCAAGCGCGGCCGGATCGAGGCCGTCGAAGCCGAAGCCGCAATGGCGCGCCTGACGCCCAGCCTCCAGTTCGAAGCCCTGGCGACATGCGACCTGGTGATCGAGGCGGTGTACGAAGCGATCGAGGTCAAGAAGGAGGTCTTCGGACGGCTCGACGCCATCGTGAAGCCGGGCGCGATCCTGGCCAGCAATACCAGCTATCTGAACGTCGACGAGATCGCCGCTGCGACCAAGCGGCCCGACGCGGTGCTGGGCATGCACTTCTTCTCACCCGCCAACATTATGAAGCTGCTTGAGGTTGTGCGTGGGGCAAAGACCGGGGCCAGCCAGCTCGCCACGGTGATGCAGCTGGCCGGAATCATCCGCAAGGTGCCGGTGGTTTCGGGCGTGTGCCACGGCTTCATTGGCAACCGGATGCTGGCGAAGCGGCAGGAGCAGGCCAACGCGCTGCTGATGGAAGGCGCGGCCTATTACGAAATCGATCAGGTCCTGCTCGATTTCGGTTTCCCGATGGGGCCGTTCCAGATGGGCGATCTGGCCGGGCTCGACATCGGCTGGCACCGCGATCCATCGAAGGTCACCACGATCCGCGAGGCGCTGTGCGCGGTGGGACGCTGGGGCCAGAAGACCGGCAAGGGCTTTTACGACTATGCCGAAGACCGCAGCCGCAGCCCGTCAGATGAGGTGAAGGAAATCATCGCCGATTTCGCCGCAAAATCGGGCGTGGCCCAGCGCGCGGTCAGTAAACAGGAGATCTTCGAGCGACTGCTCTATCCGATGGTCAGCGAAGGCGCGCTGATCCTGGAGGAAGGCATCGCCCAGCGCGCCGGCGACGTCGATCTGGTCTGGCTGAACGGTTATGGCTGGCCGGCCTGGACCGGCGGAATCATGTACTGGGCCGACCACGAGGGACCGGGCAAGATCGTTGCCGGGCTCGAACGGCACGGGCTGCCGGTCGCACCGCTGCTGGCCCGACTGGCGCGTGAGGGCGGACGGTTCAGCGCAGCGGAATAGCGGCCAGTGTCACGCTCGCGAAAGGCCCTGAGACATTTCGGCGCAGCGCGGCCTCATCCCGCGCTCAGCGCGCCTTGGGGATGCAGCGATCGCGCTCGATCCCGGTGAAGAAATCGCAGTTGTAGAGGGCAATCTCGGCCCCAGCCGGATCGCGCGAATAGCTGAACTGCAGCGCCGCGCGCGATGGCTTGGGCAGCGGAAAGGTGACCGGGATGGCCAGCGGATCGCTCCAGCCCAGCACCCGGCAGGTTCCGCCCGCCCCGCACAGCTTGCGCGCGTTGGCTAGAGCCTGGGCCGGATCGTTACCACCCAACAGCATGAAATTGCCCTTGCCGGTGGGGTCGCGCATCGCCACCTGACCGCCGGTAACCTTTGGGGTATCGGGCGGCAGCGGCGCAAAGCTGGGCAGCGCAGCCGGCGCGATCGGATCGCTCGCCGCTTCCAACTGGGTCATGTCCGGCTCGCCCCCGGAATAGGGGACCCGCATCGCCTGCGGCGTGCCCCAATAGCCCGGCCAGCGGAAGAACAGGTGCGTCTCAACCTGCGCAATTTTGACCAGCTTTGGGCTCCAATAGGGATGCACCCAATCGGTGTGATAGTGGGTTGCGTTTCCGACCCCGTTGAAGACATAGCCGGTCAGCGCCTGTTCCGAACGGCTGCGCGCTGCGGCCCAGGCGGCGGGGCTGTACTGGCGCGCGAGCGATCCATCACAGGTGAAGCTGAACTGGCAACCAGTAGCGCGCTGCGATCCTTCGAACACCACGCCGCAGACGGTCTTGGCAAAAGCCGGGTGGCGGACCCGGTTGAGGATCACCTGCAATACCGCCCGCTGGCCCACGTCGCTGGGTCCGGCTTCGGCCATGGCGGCCAGTGCCAGGCATTCGCGCGCACGGGCGAAATCGCTGGGAGCGCTGGTCATGCGGAACGGGGCAGCCGGAGCAATCGGGCCATCGAAGAACGGCATCGCAGCGTTGCGGGCGCGGGCATCATCGCCGTCCGGCACAATCGGAGCGGGGAGCACCGGTGCCTCGCCCGGCAGGCCGGGAAGCTGGGACAGCGGCGGCGCCCGCTCCGGCGAGAGCGCTTCAGGTTCTGCAAAGCTGAGCAAAAGTGCGCTGGCAATCGCCACGACGAGGGCAACCACGATCGCCATGAATTGCGGAATTTGGCGGCTCGAAGCGGTTGTCATCCAGTCTTCCTAGCGGGACGACGGCGTCTGACAAACCCCTTCGCGCCGACACACAAAAAACCCCGCCGAAGCGGGGTGTCTTGGTTGGTTGCGGGGGTAGGATTTGAACCTACGACCTTCAGGTTATGAGCCTGACGAGCTACCGGGCTGCTCCACCCCGCGTCACCATGATCACGAACTGCGCGTGGCAGCCCGGAAGCGTTTAGTTTGTCCGATTTGCGGTGCAAATCGGGTGGCGGGCTGCTCCACCCCGCGTCACCAGCGATCCATGTAGGATCGAACAAACTGGACACAAGGCCCAAAGACACAAAAAGGGCCGCGAGCGACCCTGTTTGCGCGGGCCACAGCCCTGACATGTGAATGGGTTTATACCGTGCCCGCCGGCTGCAATGCCTGGCGACGCCCTACTCTTCCAACGCTTGAGCGGTAGTACCATCGGCGCAGTCAGGTTTCACGGCCGAGTTCGAGATGGG
>JABFRE010000218.1 GCA_013141325.1 Novosphingobium sp. | reverse complement strand
ACCGGCGAGGACAAGCCGCTGGACCGCAAACGCGACCAGGCCGTGGCCGCCGTGGGTGAGGATATCGCGGCGCTGAGCTTCAACAAGGCGGTGGCGCGGATTTATGAGCTGACCAGCGCGATCGAAAAGGCTGGGCCTTCGGCCAGCCGCTCTGTCGCAATCCGCACCCTGTTGCTTTTGGTCGCACCGATGATGCCGCATCTGGCCGAAGAAGCGTGGGATGGCATCGGCGACGGGATCGTTGCCGATGCCGCCTGGCCGCCGGTTGATCCAGCGCTGCTGGTAGAGGACGAGGTGACCGTGGCGATCCAGGTTCTGGGCAAGCTGCGCGATACGCTGACCGTGGCCAAGGGCCTGCCCAACGAGCAGCTTGAGGCCCTTGCCCTCGCCTCCGACAAGGTGCAGCGTGCGCTGGATGGCAAGCCGGTGAAGAAAGTGATCGTGGTGCCCGACCGTCTGGTAAATCTGGTCGCATGAAGCGGCTGATCGCCCTGTCGCTGCTCCCCCTGCTCGCCGCGTGCGGGCTCCAGCCGATGTATGCGGGCGGGGCTGGTGGCGCCGTGGCGCAGGGGCTGGGCACTGTCGCGGTCGCCCCGATCGAGGGCAAGGCTGGCTGGCTGGTGCGCAACGCGCTGGTTGACCGGCTGCAGGGCGGTAACACCGACGTCAATGCGCGCTACCGGCTCGACGTGCGGCTGGATGACCGGCTCGAAGGGCTCGGCCTGCTCTCCAATGATACCATCGCCCGCGAACGCCGCACCCTGCGCGCGCGCTACCAGCTGGTCGATACCGCCAGCGGCCAGATCGTGCTCGATGCCACCGCCGGATCTGACGCGGGGATCGACATCGTCAGCAGCGAATACGCCACCATCGCCGCCGAGCAGACCGCGCTGGAAAATCTGTCCAAGCAGGTCGCCGACCGGATCATTACCCGGGTTTCGCTGCACCTGCGCGGAGCTGCGGCCACGGCCCGGTGAAAGCCACCCAGAAAGACTTCAAGGGCATGGCCGCGCGCGCCGCGCGCGAAGCGAAGGTGTTCTTCTTCTGTGGCCCGGATGAAGCCGGCGCGCAGGACGCCGCCGAAACGATTGTCGCGCTGCTGCCCGACCCGGGGGAGCGGATCGAGCTGGCAGGCGCAGACCTGCGGCGCGATCCGGTGCGTCTGGGCGACGAGGCCCGCTCGACCTCGCTGTTTGGCGACGCCCGCCACATCTGGGTACGGGCCAGCGGCGATGAGGCCCACGACGCGGTGGAAAATCTGCTGGCGGGTGAGGTCGAGGGCTGTCCGGTGCTGGTGATCGCCAGTTCCGCCACAGACAAGGCCCGCACCGCCAAGCTGCTGGCGGGGCGCCCCGATGGACTGGTGGCAATGTTCTATCCGCCCGACCTGCGCAGCGTGACCGAAACCGTGCGCGGCATGGGCGACAGTGCGGGGGTGCGGCTGAGCGGCGATCTGGCCGAGCGGATCGCCCGCGGCGCGGCGCTCGATACCCGCCTGGCCCAGTCCGAAGTGACCAAGCTTGCCCTCTATCTCGATGCCACCAAGGAGGCACCGCGCACCGCCGATGCCGCCGCGCTAGACGCGGTCGGCGCGCGAACCGACGATGACGGGTTCATGTCGCTGGTCAACGCCGTTCTGGCCGGCGAAACCGCCAAGCTGGCAGGGGAGCTGCACCGGATGCGCGAGCTGGGGCTGAACCCGGTGGGGCTGCTGCTGGCGTTCGAGCGCCGCGCCGCACAGCTGGCTCAGCTGGCCGGGAAACTGGGCCCGCGCGGCAATCCGGTCGAGTTGATCGATGCCGAGGCGGCCGCCCGCCGGGTGTTCTGGAAGGACAAGCGCGACTTGATCGCCCAGCTGCGGATCTGGCGCGGGCGCAAGCTCGCCCGGTTGGTGGACCGGCTGGTTGACCTGCACCGCGCGCTGCTGACCAACAGCCAGACCGCCGAACTGCTGCTGGCTCAGGGTCTGGCCGAAATCGCCCGCGCCGCGGCCCCGCGCGCCGGGCAGTCGTCGCGGCGCGGATAACCGCCATTGCGGCAACGAATGGTGTTTGCGCCGCGCGGCCAAAGCGCTAGGGCGTGAATCGAATGAGCAGCAAAGCCGCCGCATGACAGGGTTCGTGACAGCACCAGCCGACGCGCCGGTTCAGGCCCGCTCGCTCGAGCGGCGGCGGCTGCAGTGCTATCTGGCGCTGATTGTTGCCGATCTTGGATCGCTGTTCGTCGGCTTCGGCTTCACCGGCTTTCTCTATCTGGGCACTGCCGGCTTCGTGCAGGCCAGCGTGCTGTGGCAGCTGGTTATTCCCGTGTTCCTGACCGTGGCGCTCTATAACGGATCCTATTCGATGGCGGCGCTGCTGGCCGCGCGTGATGGTGCGCTGCGAGCGATCGCTGCCTTGGCGATTTCCTCGGCTGTGGTGGTGTTCATCGCGTTCTACACCAAATCGACCCAGGAATTTTCGCGCTTCCTGTTTGCGGCGGGTTCATTGCTCTCGGTTGCGCTACTGCTGTGGATGCGGCTGCAGATGCGCAGTTTCGTTCGCTGGCGCTGCGGGACGCGGATCATCAACGAAGTGGTGATCGAAGATGGCGGACCGCCGGTTGCGATCCACGGTGCCCGGCGGATCGACGCGGCGGCGCTGGGGTTGAGGCCCCGGCTGGACGATCCCGATGCGCTCAACCGGATCGGCATGGCGCTGCACACGGTCGACCGGGTGGTGATCAGTTGCCGCCCCGAACGGCGCGTGGCCTGGGCCATGATCCTGCGCGGGGCCAATGTGGCGGGGGAGGTGCTGGACGAGACCGTGGCCGAGCTGGGCGCCCACGGCGCCCGGATCGCCGGCGGGCATGGCCTGCTCAGGGTTTCGGTCGGGCCGCTGGGTCTGCGTTCGCGCGTGATGAAGCGGCTGTTC
>JABFRE010000185.1 GCA_013141325.1 Novosphingobium sp. | reverse complement strand
TGAACAGGCTCATGGTGAAGCCGATCCCGCACAGCAGCGCGACCCCCCAAAGATGCGGGGTGCTGGCGCCTGCGGGACGGGTGGCAAAGCCGGTGCGCTCAGCCAGCAGGATCGCACCGAGGATGCCGAGCTGCTTGCCCAGGAACAGGCCGAGCGCGATCCCCAGCGGCAGCGCGGCGGCAAAACCGGTCACGCCGCTTGCCGGCAGTGCGACCCCGGCATTGGCAAAACCGAACAGCGGCACCACGAAATAGGCACTCAGCGGCGCCAGCGCGTGCTCCATACGCAGCAGCAGGCTGTCGCCCTGCCGGTCAAGCTTCAGCGGCACGCACAGCGCCGCCAGCACCCCCGCGACCGTCGCGTGTACGCCCGAATGCAGCACCGCGTACCACAGCGCAAACGCGACCAGCGCATAGGCCCAACCGCGTGTGACCCCAAAGCGGTTGAGCGCGGCAAGCAGACCGAGGAAGCCCGCACCGGCGAGCAGCCAGCCCAGCTTGACCTGCGCCGTATAGACCAGTGCGATGATCGCCACCGCGCCGAGATCGTCGACGATCGCAACCGTCAACAGGAACAGCCGCAGCGAAGGCGGGAGGCGCTGACCCAGCAGGCCCAGCACACCCACCGCAAAGGCGATGTCGGTTGCTGCGGGCACGGCCCAGCCCGACTGAAGGCTCGGATCGCCTCGGGTCATCAGCACGAAAACCACCGCCGGTACCGCCATTCCGGCAAGAGCCGCCGTGATCGGCAGCCGCCGTTGCGCCGCAGTGGAGAGGTCACCGTCCAGCAGCTCTCGTTTGATTTCCAGCCCGATCAGAAAAAAGAACACCGCCATCAAGCCGTCGTTGATCCACAGGTGCAGATTGGCCAGCTTTGCGATCGGGCTCCAGCCCAGCGGATCGTGAAAGAGCGCGTGATACGCAGGCGCCGCGCCGGAATTGGCCGCGATCAACGCGGCAGCTGCAACCACGATCAGGATAAGTCCCGCGCCAGCCTCTCCGTGAAAAAGCCGGGCGACGGACGTGGCGATTCGCGAAATTGGGCGGCGACGGGCAATCATGTGGATCCGAATCCTCGAAAAGAATCCGCAAGGCAACAGAAACCGGTCCGAAATTCGGTACAAACGGGGTTTTGTGATGCGTTGCAACGCCGCTGCGAAGCTACTAGGCTCCCGATTCTTGGGCGATCCGGGATTGGGGGCAAGCCAACCGTGACATGGGCTGAATCGGGATTGTACCCGATCCTGCAAGGGCTGATGGGGGCGGAGCGCGAACTGCTGGTGTTCGCGGCCTTCTGGTTTGCGGTGGGGCTGGCCGATGAATTCGCCGTGGATTGCGCCTGGATCTGGCTGCGCCTGACCGGCCGCGCGCGCACCGCCCGCCTGCCTCAGGATTTCGGCCGTTCCGAACTGGCGGGGCCCGCCGCCGTACTGATTCCCGCTTACGAAGAGGCCGAGGTGATTGCCACCACGGTGGCGCATATGCTGCGCACCTGGTCGCAGCGCGAGCTGCGGATATACGTCGGGTGCTATGCCAACGATGCGTCAACCGTGGCGGCGGCGGCGCAGGGCGCGGTGGACGATGCGCGGGTGCGGATCGTGGTCCATGCGGCGCGCGGTCCGACCACCAAGGCCGACTGCCTGAACCGGCTCTATGCGGCGCTGTGCGCAGATGAGCGGCGCAGCGGCCGCCCGTTCCGTGCAGTCGTCCTCCATGACGCCGAGGATATGGTTCACCCGGCCGCGCTTCAGGCGATCGATACCGCGCTGTCGGCCCATGATTTCGTCCAGTTGCCGGTGCGACCCGCACTCGATCCGCATTCCCGCTGGATCGCCGGGCACTATGCCGATGAGTTCGCCGAATCGCACGCCAAGGCGCTGGTGGTGCGTTCGGCGCTGGGCGCTGCACTGCCGGCGGCGGGGGTCGGCTGCGGGTTTTCACGCAGCGCGCTGGCCCGGCTGGCCGCGCGCCGCACCGCCGAGGGTGACAGCGGTCCGTTCGCCACCGATTGCCTGACCGAAGACTATGAGCTGGGCCTGATGCTGTCGCGCGAGGGGCGGGGCAGCGTGTTCCTGCGACTGCGCGATGCGGCAGGCAATCTGGTCGCCACGTCGAGCTATTTCCCCGCGCGGCTAGCCGCAGCGGTGCGGCAGAAGACCCGCTGGGTCCACGGGATTGCCTTTCAGGCCTGGGACCGGATGGGCTGGAGCGCGCGTCCGATCGAACTGTGGATGGCGCTGCGCGATCGACGCGGGCCGCTCACCGCGCTGGTGCTGTTCTGCGCCTACTTGCTGCTGCTGATCGACGCAGTGCTGTTGCTTGCCGCCCAGTTCGGCGCGCAATGGCTGCTGCCGGTCTCGCCTGCCGTGCGGGCGCTGGCGTGGCTGAGTGTCGCCGGTTTCGTCTGGCGCACGGTGATGCGGCTGGCCTTCACCGCCCGCGAATACGGCCTGCGCGAAGGGCTTTACGCCGTGCTGCGGATCCCGGTGGGCAACATCATTGCGATCATGGCCGGACGCCGGGCGCTGACCGCCTATCTGCGCTCGCTCGCCGGGCAGCCCGTGGCGTGGGACAAGACGGCTCATTCAAGCCATCCCGCCATTCTGGCCCAACCTTCCGGGCGCCGCACCATGACTCCGCATGAGGTGCGGGCATGAGCGCGCCGCAGCGCCCGCTTCGCCGCGGCCAGCCGGTGGTCGCGCTGGTGCTGCTGCTGTCGCTGTGGGTTGGTGCGCGCAGCATGGTCTGGGCTGCGTCCGGTCCGGATCGAGCCGAACCGGGTACTGCGGCCTCTCTGGCTTTGACTGGCGGGATCGGACCTGCCTCTTCGGCCCGGACCCAGCCCGATGCCAGCCCGGCAGGCGCGCTGCCGCATGCCCCCCAGACGGCTCCGCCAGCCGACGCCGGTCCTGCC
>JABFRE010000045.1 GCA_013141325.1 Novosphingobium sp. | reverse complement strand
CCCGACCGCAGCGAGTTCCAGCCGGTGATGCAGACCGCGTCGGGGGTGGGCTATGGCGCGCGGATTACCATCGATTCGATCGAGATCGGCGGCAGCGAGTTTCGCAATGTCGAGGCCGTCGTGGTCGATGGTCTTGGCACCAACCTGCTGGGCCAGTCGGTGCTGCGCCAGTTCGGCAAGGTCGAGTTGCAGGGCGACCGGATGGTGATTCGCCATAGCTGACAAGCCGGCGCAGCGCGGCTAGAGCTGCGCCATGACCCTGTCGATCCGCCCCGCCGAGCCCGCCGACCTGCCGCTGATCGCCGATCTGATTCGCGCGTTGGCAGCCTATGAAAAACTGGCCGGCGAAGTCCGCTTTGACCCGGCGGTGCTGGGCGAAAAGCTGTTCGGCGTCCGCCCCTATGCCGAGGTGCTGATCGGCGAGCTGGACAACACGCCGCAGGGTTTCGCTTTGTTTTTCCATAATTTCTCCACCTTCGAAGGGCGGCCGGGGATCTATCTGGAAGACCTGTTCGTGCAGCCTGCAGCGCGCGGAGCCGGGTTGGGCAAGGCGCTGCTGGCGCATCTGGCCGCACTGGCGGTGGAGCGCGGCTGTGCCCGGCTGGAATGGGCGGTGCTCGACTGGAACGAACCGGCGATCGGATTCTACAAAAGGCTGGGCGCGCGGTGGATGGACGAATGGACCGTGATGCGCGTTGACGGGTCGGCGCTGGCTCAGCTTGGCGCAGAAGCGCGCTTTTCTGCCGATTAGGGCTTGGCAGGCCGTTCAGGCTTGTTTTATCCAAGGCATGCTATGACGGGGGTTATGAATCGTCGGTCTCTCTTGCGGGGTGGCTTGGCCACGGGGGCGCTGCTGGCGCTGCCGGGGCGTGCGTTCGCCCAGTCGATTGCCGATGAATTCGACAAGGCCTTCGGGCTGACCCCGGCGTCGGCTTTGCCGGTCGAGCCGGTGGTGCCCGCGCTGCCGACGGCGGCGCTGCCTAATCCTGCCTATGATGCCCGGCTGGTCGCGATTGCCAAGCGCGAGCTGGAGCGGGCCGGATCGCGGGTTTGGCGCAAGGACATTGTCGGGATCGCCGATTTCGCGCGCCCGTCCACCCTGCCGCGGTTCCATTTCGTCAATCTGGAGGCCGGGCAGATTCGCTCGTTCCTGGTGTCGCACGGGCGCGGCTCCGATCCCGAGCATTCAGGCTTCCTGCAGAACTTCTCGAATTCGGTGGGATCCGAGGCGACGTCGCGCGGGGCCTACCTGACCTGCGAATGGTACAAGGGCAAATACGGCACCTCGATCCGCCTCGAAGGCATGGATGCCGACAATTCCAACGCGCTTGACCGGGCGATCGTGATGCATCCGGCTGCCTATGCCGCCGACGACATGATTCAGAAGTTCGGCAAACTCGGCCGCAGCGAAGGCTGCTTTGCCATGGGCCCGACCCACTTCAGCGAAGCACTGTGGCACCTCTCGGGCGGGCGGCTGCTCTACGCCGACAGGGTAGAGGTTTGAATTCTTGCTAGGTGCGGACAGGCCATCCGGCCTGTCCTTTGCAACACCAGCCCGTTCCCCCGGCCCGACCACCCGATTGAGGTACCCTGTGGGTGGTCGGGCCGGGGGAACGGGCTGGTCTTGCAAGCCAATCGCGAAGGCGATCGGCGCACAAACTTACAACGGATTATCCAGCTTGATGACCTTTTCGGTGCTCTTGCGTTGGCCGTTCCACGGCTTGCGCGCGGCGGCCATGCTGGCCAGCACCGGAACGTCGCGGCCATAGATGTCGGCGAACTTGCCCATCTTGCCGTCGATCCCGGTCGCCAGGGTGAAATAGGTCAGATAGACTGGGAAGATCTTGGTCATCGGCACCTTGGTGTACTTGCCCGACAGGCTGTAATCGACCGCCTGCTGCGGGGTAAGGCCTGCCCCCAGGATCGCCATTGTCATGCCCAGTTCGACCGCGCGTTCGGTGCGCACGCAGCCGTGGCTGTAGGCCCGCACTGGCGTGTTGAACAGCGCCTTGGAGGGCGTGTCGTGGAGGTAGATCGCGTGCGGATTGGGCATGTCGATCTTCATCCGTCCCAGCGAATTGCGGTCACCCGGCTGCTGGACCACAGTGATCGTGCCGTCCTTGGCCTTGGTCACCTTGTAGCCTTCGCGCGCCGCCTGCTTGGGATTGCCCCACAGCCGCGCACCCAGCCCTTCACCCACCACGATCGACTGCGGCACGGTCCAGGTCGGGTTGAACACCACATTCTGGACCTGCTCGGCCAGGTTGGGCGTGGCGGTCTTGCCCGGCTTGCCCACCACGGTGCGGTAGGAACGGATGATCGAATTGTCGACGGTCAGGCGCAGCTGGAATTCGGGCAGGTTGGTCAGCAGGTAATACTTGCCCATTTCGCGCGGCAACCAGCGCCAGCGATCGAGGTTGATGCGGATCAGGTTGCGGGCCGCCTTCTCGGTCTTCGGGGTTGCGGCCAGCTTCGCTTTCAACGCGGTGTAATCGGGATGGGTCGGCGCGATTCCGGCGATCGCGCCCGCCACGTCGTGGCTGGTCAGCGCAGCGCTCATCACCGCGGAGGTCGGGGACTTGTCGACATCGGGATCGACCACGAACCATTGCAGCCGGTCAGCCATGCGGGTCCGCCCGTCGCGCATGTCTTCGACCAGCCAGGCGAACGACCGGCTGGCCTGGGCATCGAGCGCGGCGCCTTCACCCCCGGCAATCGCCGCGCGCAGCTTTTCCGGCTCGTAGTCGGTGGGGATCAGGCCGTCGGCGTCGATCTTTTCGATCACGCCCAGCAGAGCGGCGGCGTCGGTCCGCGACCAGGCCATCACCGGTTCGTCGATTGGCACGACTGCCGGTACCGCCGGAACGACGGCGGCCTGCGCGGGCGAAGCGCTGGGGCTGGAGGTGGGGATGGCTGCCGGTGCGGGG
>JABFRE010000041.1 GCA_013141325.1 Novosphingobium sp. | reverse complement strand
GGTGATCACGCCGCGCCGCTTGGCCCGGGCGATCAGCTTCTTGATCGAGGCTTCGTTGAGATCGATCAGGGGCGCATCGCCGCCTTCCTTCTCGCCGCCGGTAAAATCTTCGTCCATCAGTCCGCCATACCTAATCGAGTGAAGCCGTTCCCCCCGGAGCGGCACTTCGCGCGCTGGCCATTTGGCGCAGACGCGAATCGAATTCCAGCTTTCTCTTCAGCAGCCTTTGCTGCTCGGCGTAAGCCCCTTCGGAAAGATCCCGCTCAAACCGCGCCGTGGCCTCGGCCAGCGCGGCATCGAGCGCCGGTCGTTCGACCAGCAAGGCGATAGCCTGCGCCAGATCGGCACGGGCCGCTTCGGGCGCCGCATTCTCGGTCAGAAAACCGAACCGCAACGAGGCATATTCTCCGGGGCCGGGGGCTGCCAGACCCCGCTCGGCCAATATGGTGGCAAGCGCGGCGGTTTCAAGCGGCTGTCCGGCATCAAGGGCGTCGACCAGCGCCGCGAACCGGGGATCGCCCAGCGGCGCGTGGGCCAGGGCATCGGCATGGACCGCCAGTTCGCCCGGATAGCGCAGCAATCCGGCCAGCACCGCAGCCGACAGCGCATCGCGCGCACCGCCGCCCGAGGCGCGCTGCAAGCGGCCCAGCTGCTGGGCATCGCGCGGTACCATCGCTGGCCTTGTGCTGCGCCGTCCCGGCTGCCAGGGGCGTTCTTCGCGCGGGGGAAAGGCGAAGGACGAAAACTTTTCCATCAGATCGCGCCGGTACAGCGCCTTGATGTCGGGATCGGCGATCGTATCGACATGGGCCATCAGCCGCGCTTTCAGCCCGGCCTTGTCTTCGGGTGAAGCAAGCGGGGCGGCGTCGCGCTCGTGCTGCCAGATCAGCTCGAGCAGACCAATCGGCTCGGCCAGCAGGCGCTCCAGCGCCGCCACGCCATCGCGCTTGATCAGGTCGTCCGGGTCCATTCCCGTGGGCAGGCGGACAATCTTCAGGCTGTGCGCCGGGCGCAGCAGCGGCAGCGCACGGGCGGCCGCGCGCATCGCCGCGCGCTGGCCAGCGGCGTCGCCATCGAAACACAGGATCGGCACTTCGGTCATCCGCCACAGCATGTCGAGCTGGCGTTCGGTCAGGGCGGTGCCCATCGGCGCCACCGCTTCGCCGATCCCGGCAGCGGCCAGCGCGATCACGTCCATCTGCCCTTCCACCACAACGACCCGCCCGGAACTGCGCGAAGCGGGCGCGGCGCGGTGCAGGTTGAACAAGGTGCGCCCCTTGTCGAACAGCGGCGTATCGGGCGAATTGATGTACTTGGGCGCGTCCTTCTTTTCGGCGTCGAGAATGCGTGCCGCAAACCCGATTACTCGCCCGCGCGCATCGTGGATCGGCATGGTCAACCGGCTACGGAACCGGTCGTAAGGTTCCTTGTCATCGACCGCGATCCGCAGACCCGCCTCGATCAGCAGCGCATCGTCGAACTGCCCCAGCGCGGTTTTCAGGGCCTGTCGTCCGCCTGGCGAATAGCCAAAGCCAAAGCGTTCCATCGTGTGCGCATCGAACCGGCGCGAGGCAAGGTAATCGCGCGCCTTGGCCCCCTCTGGCGTGTCGAGCTGCGCGCGATAGAAATCCTGCGCCGCCGCCATGACGTCATGCAGTGAGCTTTGCTGTTCGGCCCGCTGCGCTGCGCGCGGATCGGGGGCAGGGACCTCCATTCCCGCCTCTGCCGCCAGTTCCTTGACCGCATCCATGAACGACAGCCCACGCTGGTCGGTCATCCAGCGGATCGCATCGCCGTGCGCCCCGCAGCCGAAGCAGTGGTAGAACCCCTTCTGGTCGTTGACGGTGAAGCTGGGGCTCTTTTCGTTGTGGAACGGGCAGCAGGCCTTGAACTCATGCCCCGCCTTGGTCAGCCGCGTAGTCCGCCCGATCACACCCGACAGCGAGATCCGCGCGCGCAGTTCGTCAAGCCATTGGGGGCTTAGGGTCATCAGCCCAAGGCCGCCTTCACCAGAGCGCTGGCCTTGCCCATGTCAATCTGCGTCCCGTGTTTCGCCTTCAGCGCGCCGACTACCTTGCCCATGTCCTTCATGCCAGCCGCGCCGGTTTCGGCGATGATGCTGGCGATCGCCGCTTTCACATCGTCCTCGCCCATCTGCTGGGGCAGGAACTCTTCGATCACCGCCAGTTCCGCCTTTTCGACGTCTGCGAGCTCCTGACGGCCGCCCTGTTCGTACAAGCTGATCGATTCGCGGCGCTGCTTGGCCATTTTCTGCAGCACGTCGACCACCAGCGCGTCGTCTTCCGGCAGGGCGCTGGCGGTGCGCAGTTCGATGTCCTTGTCCTTGATCTTGGCCAGGATCAGGCGGACGGCGGCCAGGCGGTCCTTTTCGCCGGCTTTCATCGCGGAAATCTGCGCGGACTTGATGGTGTCGCGAAGTGCCATGGAACGGGTTTCTTTCGTGAATTCGTCTGCGGTTGGGGAAACCTTGCCCCTAGCCCAAAGATTCCGGTTTTCAAAGGTTGACGGTGCCCCCCGCGAGGTCTAGCCGCCGAGCCTTAGCAACATCGCCAAAACCACTGCCAACGGAGCGCCTCACCATGGCCGACGCCGCCTCTTCGCTTGCGCCTCAACCCAGCGGCGCGACGGGAGTCCTCGTGCTGGCCGATGGGACGGTGGTGTGGGGCATGGGCTTTGGCGCGGAAGGCGCCCACGTGGGCGAGGTGTGCTTCAACACCGCGATGACCGGCTATCAGGAGGTGATGACCGACCCCTCCTACGCCGCGCAGATCGTCACCTTCACCTTTCCGCACATCGGCAACGTCGGGGTGAATGACGAGGATCTGGAGGCCCAGGTCGACGGCGCGGTGGGCTGCGTGGTGCGTGAGGCGGTGACCGAGCCCAGCAATTTCCGCAGCCAGGGCACCTTTGGCGC
>JABFRE010000225.1 GCA_013141325.1 Novosphingobium sp. | reverse complement strand
TACCTCGGAAATATCACCACCACGATCGGCAAATGCGTCGATGTCATGCCCAGCCACGCGGAATTCGTCGCCAAGACCTGTCCCGCAGCGGCATGAAACCTTTGCCGGCCCTGGCGCGCGGCCTCGCGGCCATGGCGCTCGTCTGTCTGCTGGCGGCGTGCAGTACGTCGGCCGGGCCGAAGGCCTCCGGACCGGCGCCGAGCGGGGTGGCGATCTGGGCCAGCAGCACCGACGCCGTGCGGCGGCTGGAGCGTCAGGCCGATATTCCGCTGAGCGCTGCGCCGACGGCCCGGGATGACGCGGTGCGGATCGATCCGGGGCGTCAGGATCAGGAAATTGTTGGCTACGGTGCGGCGATGACCGATGCTTCGGCGCTGCTCATCCAGAACGTTCTGACTCTGGCCGAGCGGCAGCGGTTGATCGCCGAACTGTTCGGCGTGGATGGTCTCGCGCTCAATCTGCTGCGCGTTCCGATCGGCGCGTCGGATTTCTCGCCCAGCCATTACAGTCTCGACGATGTCCCGGCGGGGACAAGCGATCCGTCGCTGGCCGGATTCTCGATGGCCAAGCCGCTGGAGGCTCAGATTCCCGCGCTCCAGGCCGCGCGCAAGGTTAATCCCGGACTTGTGCTGATGGCCAGCCCGTGGAGCGCGCCCGGCTGGATGAAGGACAGCGGCAGCCTGATCAAGGGTCAGCTCAAGCTGCAGAACTACGACGCCTTTGCGCGCTATTTCGTCCGATATCTCGACGCCATGGATCAGGCGCTGCTGCCGGTGCGCTATGTCACCGTGCAGAACGAACCCGCGTTCGAACCCGCCGACTATCCGGGCATGCGCTTCGCGGCGGCTGACCGTGCGCGGTTCGTGGCGCAGCATCTCGGCCCGGCGCTGACGGCACGCGGAACGCCGGTGGGGATTCTCGAGTGGGATCACAACTGGGACAAGCCCGAGGAGCCGCTGGCCGTGCTGGGCGACTCCGCAGCGCGGGCGCATGTCAGCGGCGTGGCGTGGCACTGCTATGCCGGCGATCCTGCAGTTATGGCGCAGGTCCATCGGGCCTGGCCGGACAAGGACGTGTTCTTCTCAGAATGTTCGGGCGGGGATTGGGCGCCGGACTGGGGTGGCTCGCTCGGCTGGATGACCGACAACCTGATCATCGCGCCGACCCGTGCCGGATCGAGGGGCTCGATCCTGTGGAACCTCGCCCTCGACGAGAACCACGGGCCGCGCCTGGGCGGATGCGGCAACTGCCGCGCAGTGGTGACAATCGACAGCCGGACCCATGCGATCACCCGCAACGTCGAATACTACGTGCTGGGCCATGTCAGCCGCTTCGTCCGGCCCGGCGCTCGCCGGATCGCCAGCGACGGCGGTCCTGGCGGACTGACCCACGCCGCCTTCCGCAATCCCGATGGCAGTTTGGTCCTGCTGGCCCACAATGCTAGCAAGGCGATCCTGCGCCTGACCGTGGCGGGCGGCGGGCAGGGGTTTGCAACCGACATTCCGGCGGGAGACGTGATGACGTTCGTGTGGAGAGAACAGGTGCAGCGTCCCTGATGGAGCGGCTGCGCGCGCTGGGGATCACCGGGGCCTTCGTTTCGGTCACCACGCTGTTCCTGGCCTGGGGGTTCATCGCTTCGAACAACGATCCACTGATCGTCGCGCTGCGGGCGGCCTTCCACCTCAATTATACCGAAGCGCTGGCGATCCAGTTGGTCAGTTTTCTGGCCTATGGGCTGATGTCGCTGCCCGCGGCCTCGCTGGGCAACCGCATCGGACCAGTGACAACGATCCTGATCGCGCTGGGGCTGATGATCGCGGGCTGCACGGCGGTGCGGCTGGTCCTGCCGCTGGACAGTTACGGGGCGATCCTTGCGGCACTGTTCGTGCTGGCGGTGGGGATCACGGCGCTGCAGGTGTCCGCAAATCCGCTCGCCGCGGCACTGGGCCCGGTGCACACCAGTCACTTCCGGCTCAATTTTGCGCAGACCTTCAACTCGCTTGGGGTGGTAATGGGGGTCAACTACGGTGCGTCGGTGATGCTGGGTGAAAAGGTGATCGCTGCCGGGCAGGGGCAGGTGTCGGGCCCGGTCGAGCGGGCCGAGGTACTGCAGGCGGTTGGGCAGGCGTTCACGCTGATGGCAGTGCTGCTCGCCACCCTTGCGGCATTCTTCTGGACCCAGCGCCGCCGCATTGCCGCTGCTGCTGAGCAACTTGCGCCTGCGCCGCAGGCCTCGGTGCTTGACGCGCTGCATTCGCGCTGGGCCCGGTTCGGCGCGCTGGCCATCGGGCTCTATGTAGGCGCCGAAGTTTCGATCGGCAGCATCATGATCAATTTCCTGCACCGCGACGCGATACTGGGGCTGCCGCTTGAGGATGGCGGGCGCTACCTCGCCAATCTCTATTGGGGCGGAGCCCTGGCCGGGCGGTTTATCGGCAGCATCCTGCTGACCCGGGTCCGGGCGACATGGCTGCTGGGGCTGTGCGCGGCAATGGCGGCCGTGCTGTGCGGAGTTGCACTGGCTGATGCCGGCCCTGTTTCCGGGTTTGCTGCCCTGGCCGTGGGCCTGTTCAATTCGATCATGTTCCCAACGATCTTTTCACTGACGCTGGAACGCTCCGGCGTATCGCAAAGCTCGACCTCGGGACTGCTGTGCCTGGCGATCGTCGGCGGCGCGGCACTGCCGTTTCTGGTCGGCAGGCTGGCCGATACCACCAGCCTGGCCTGGGCGTTCGTGGTTCCGGCGGCAGCCTATCTCGTGATCGCCGGGTTTGCCTGGCGGGCGGGAACAAGCCGGATTGTTTCGGAAAGGCTTTAGCCGGACCGCCGCCTTGGGCGGCGGTCCGGCAGTGCTACTTCATGCCGAGTGCCTTGTCCTGGTGAGCGCGGTTGATCACGTAGTGACGGATGTTTTCCGCCTGCTGGTCGGAAAGTTCCTCCTTCCAGCTGATCATTCCGTTCGCTTTCAGCGCGCCGCCGATCACAATCTGGTTCCAGATCTTGGCGTCGCCCAGCGAACCGGCGCGCCGCAGATCACGGGTCACGCCCGTGCCGACGCCCGAATCGCCGTGGCAGACACTGCAGAATTGTCCGTAATTGCGCGCGCCGTCGGCGATCTGATCTGCGGTTCCGGTCTTGGCAGGAGGATCAAGCGGAGGCAGGTTGTACGGACCCGGATCGGGCAGTTTGCCCTTGCCTCCGATCTTGAATACCAGCAGGCGTGAGTGATTGCGGATCGGTCCCTGCGGTTCGGCCACGACCCCGGCACTGATCGGCCAGGCTCCGCCCCATCCGGCCAGCACCGCGACGTACTGCTCGCCGTTGACGCGGAACGTTGACGGCGGGGCGACGACCCCGGTCTGGGCATCGAAGCTCCACAGCTTCTTGCCGGTCGCGGTATCGTAGGCGTTGAATTCGCCGGCCATGTTGCCCTGGAACAGCAGCTTGCCCGCCGTTGCCAGCAATCCGCCATTCCACGCACCGGGGAACTTGATCTTCCAGCGCGGCTTTTGCGCGACAGGATCCCACGCGATCAACTCGCCCGTCGTTGCGGCAATGGCGCCCGCGCGGATCTTCGCATCCGCCGGCATCGCACCCGCTGCCAGATCGAGACCGACATTGAAGCCGTGCTTGTTGGGCTTCCAGTCCGGCTTGTGCAGGAACGGAAATGCCGAATTTATCGCTGGAATATAGACCAGGCCTTCAAGCGGATCGTAGGCCATCGGATGCCAGTTGTGCGCGCCGATCGGCCCGGGTGAGCCGAGCCACACCTTCCCGCTGCGGTAGTAGCGCGATTCCGGGTTTTCGATCGGCCGACCAGTCGCCACATCGAAGCCCGTGGCCCAGTTTACGGGAACGAAATTCTTGGCCGAAATCAATTTCCCGTTGGTGCGGTCAAGCACGAAGAAGAAGCCGTTCTTCGGCGCCTGCATCAGCACCTTGCGCTTGGCGCCGTCGATTGTCAGATCGGCCAGCATGATATGCTGGGTGGCGGTATAGTCCCAGGTTTCGCCGGGTGTGGTCTGGAAATGCCAGACATATTCCCCGGTCTTTGGACGGATTGCGACGATTGAGGACAGGTAGAGATTGTCGCCCTCGCCCTGGCTGCGATAGTACTGGTTCCAGGGGCTGCCGTTGCCGACGCCCACATAAAGCAGGTCGAGTTCCGGATCATAGGCCATGGCGTCCCACATGGTTCCGCCGGCCCCCTGCTTCCACCATTCACCCTTCCAGGTGGCTTCGGCCTTCTTGAGGTGGTCTGCGGTGTTCTTGCCGGGTTCGTCCGGCACAGAATAGAACCGCCACAACTCTTTGCCGGTATCGGCGTCATAGGCGGTCAGGAAGCCGCGCACGCCCATTTCCGCGCCGCCGTTGCCGATGATCACCTTGCCGTCGATCACCCGCGGCGCGCCGGTTATCGTGTAGGGCTTGGATTGATCGAGCGTGACGACGCTCCACACTTCCTTGCCCGTCTTGCGGTCCAGCGCCACCAGACGCCCGTCCAGCGTGCCCATGAACAGCTTGTCACCCCAGGCAGCCATGCCGCGGTTGACCACGTCGCAGCACGCCGCCACGCCGCGTTCGCCGGGAACCTTGGGATCGTACTCCCACTCCAGCTTGCCGGTGACCGCGTCATAGGCCTTGGCTTTCGACCAGGCCGTGGTGATGTAGATCTTGCCATCGATTGCCAGCGGCGTTGCCTCTTGGCCGCGCGCGGTATCGAGGTCGGCGAACCACGCCAGGCCAAGGTTCTTGACCGTCCCCTGGTTGATCTGGTCGAGCGGGCTGTTGCGCTGTTCGTCGTAGGTGCGGCCGTAGGACAGCCATTCGTCACCGTTGGCGGCCAGAATTCGCGCGCCGTTCACCGCGCCGGGCAGCTCTGAGCTTGGTTGCTGCTTGCAGGCGGCAAGCGAAAGCAGGGCTACGGCGGCCAAAAGCCTGAAACGCATGGTCGGTCCTCTCCAAGGGCTGCCCGCGTGTGGCGCGAGTCAGGTTGCGGACAATTCGCCGCATTCGGCGCCCAAATGCAACCTTAATCGCGCGATTAGGGTGCGCGGCGTGCAAGGCGCTGGACCTTGGCGGCGGGCGCGATATCCTCCGCGCTCAACTTCGGATCGGAGCCAGCCCATGTGCGACGAATTCACTGCCATTGACGAGGATCTGGCGCTCGCTGAGCGGGGTTTCAGCCGCCGTCAGTTCGCGGTAGCCGGCGCGGCGGGCGTGCTCGCAGCCTGCGCCGATCCCGGGGAAAGCCAGGCCGGTCCGGCGATGATCGAGACGGTGGTGCAGATCCCCACACCGGACGGAACCGCCGATGCCTTCTTCGTCCGCCCGCCGCGCGGGCGCTTTCCGGCGGTGATCCTGTGGCCGGATATTGCCGGGCTGCGCGATGCCTACAAGGCGATGGGGCGGCGGCTGGCGGCGGCGGGCTATGCCGTGCTGGTGGTCAACCACTACTACCGCTCGGCGCCCGCCCCGGTCCTGAACTCGATCGCCGAATGGCGCACGCCCGAAGGCCAGGCCAAACTGAAGCCGATGATCGCCGCGATCACCCCCGAACGGACCATGAGCGATGCCCGGGCCTTCGTCGCCTGGCTGGGGAAACAGCGCGGCGTCCATCCGCAGAAGGGGATCGGCACCTGCGGCTATTGCATGGGCGGGCCCTATACCGTCCGCAGCGCCTTTGCCGCGCCTGACCGGATCCGGGCCGCGGCCTCGTTCCACGGCGCCGGGCTGGTAAGCGATGCTGCCGACAGTCCGCACCGGCTGGTCGGCAAGACCCGCGCAGGCTTCCTGTTCGCGATCGCGCGCAATGACGATGCCCGCGCGCCTGGCGACAAGGATGCGCTGAAGGCGGCCGCAGCGGCCGCCGGGCGTCCGGCGGAGATCGAAGTGTACAACGCCGATCACGGCTGGTGCACGCTGGACGCCCCGGCCTATGACAAGGCCGAGGCCGAGCGTGCATGGGCGCGGATGCTGACCTTGTTCAAGACGCTCTGAGAGGACTACCGGGTGAGACTATGGAAAGCAGCCGCCATGCTGGGCGCGGCGCTGGCAGCAAGCACGGCGATGACCGCTGAAGCCAGACCGCTGAAACTCGATACCCGGCGGATCGCCCGCACGGTCGACGCGATGGTGGCCGACGGGCGCACCGTCGGCGCCTCGGTGCTGGTCTGGCAGGGCGGCCGCGAGCGGCTGTTTCGGGCGGCAGGCATGGCCGACCGCGAGGCCGGACGGCCCTTCGCCCGCGATACGCTGCTGCAGATCTATTCGATGACCAAGCCGGTCACCGGCGTGGCGCTGATGCAGCTGTGGGAACAGGGCCGCTTTCGGCTGGACGATCCGCTGGCCAAGTACCTGCCCGATTTTGCCGGGGTTCAGGTCTATGCAGGCGAAGATGCTGCCGGCAAGCCGATCCTGCGCGCGCCGTCGCGGCCGATCCTGGTGCGCGACATCCTGCGCCACACCGCCGGCTTCATCTTTCACGATGCGCCGGGCGGGCTGGGCCGGATCGCGGCGGCAGAGAATCCGCTGTCGCTAGACCACACTCTGGCCGAATTCGGTCAGCACCTGGCGCGGGTGCCGTTGGTCGATGATCCCGGCGCGCAGTGGAGCTACAGCGCGGGCGTGGACGTACAGGCCCTGCTGGTCGAAACGCTGTCGGGCCAGCCCTTTGCCGACTATGTCCGTCAGCACATTTTCACCCCGCTGGGGATGAAGGAAACCGACTGGCACCCGCCCCGCGAAGCCAAGGCCCGGTTGGCGCGGATCTATGACGTGCGCGGCGGCACGCTGGTGCCGCAGGACGATGCCCGCTGGCTGGCGCAAAGCTTTTCCAGCACCAAACTGACCATGGGCGGATCGGGCCTGGTCAGTTCGGTGGACGATTACCTGCGCTTCGCCCGCATGCTGCTCGGCCGGGGGCAAGCGGACGGGGTGCGGATCATCAAACCTGAGACCTTGGATGTGATGACCAGCGACATGCTCGATCCGGCAGTCACCAAACGCAGCTTCCTTCCTGAAAAGGGCACGCTGGGCTTCGGTGTCGACTTTGCGGTGCGCAAGGCCCCGCCGCAGTCGCCGGGCGAGAACCGCGGCGCGGTGGGCGAATTCTTCTGGGACGGCGCGCCGACCATGCTGTTCTGGATCGATCCGACCAACGACCTGCTGGTGATCTTCGCCACACAGAAATTGCCGATGGACGGCACCCTGCACCGCGATATTCGCGCGGCGGTCTATGGCGCGGACTATTCGGGGCGGTGACCGCCTTGGCCTGATCCGGCTTTGCCTGTAGGGGCGGCCGGATGATCCGCCTGTCCGGCCTGTCCCTGCCGCTTGACCATCCTGCCGACGCTGTCGCTCCCGCGATCTGCCAGCGGTTGGGCCTGCGCGCGGATCAGCTGCACGGCTACACTCTGTTCAAGCGCGGCAACGACGCCCGCCGCAAGGCTGCGATCCTGCTGGTCTACACCTTCGATGTCGAGGTTGCGGACGAGGCTGCGGTGCTGGAGCGGTTCGCCGGGGACAAGGATGTACGCTCCACACCGGACATGACCTGGACACCCCCGGTCCGCGCGCCCGAGGGCTGGAGCGGCCAGCGCCCGGTGGTGATTGGCGCGGGCCCCTGCGGCCTGTTCGCGGCGCTGGCGCTGGCGCAGATGGGGCTGCGCCCGATCGTTCTCGATCGGGGCAAGGTGGTGCGCCAGCGGACCAAGGATACCTGGGGCCTGTGGCGGCGCGGTGAGCTTAATCCCGAAAGCAACGTCCAGTTCGGCGAGGGCGGGGCCGGGACCTTTTCCGATGGCAAGCTCTATTGCCGGGTCAAGGACCCCCGCTTTCTGGGCCGCAAGGTGCTGGAAGAATTCGTAGCCGCCGGGGCGCCGAACGACATCCTCTATGAGGCCCATCCCCATATCGGCACCTTCCGGCTGGTAACCATGGTGGAAAGCCTGCGCGCCACGATCGAGGCGCTGGGCGGCGAATACCGCTGGGAGACGCGGGTCGAGGATCTGGAGCTGGACCGCGCGCCTGACGGCCAGCTGCGCCTGCGCGGGCTGCACTTGCACGATGGTTCGTTCCTCGAAGCCGATCACGTTGTCCTGGCCGTGGGCCATTCCGCCCGCTCAACCTTCGAAATGCTCCACGCACGCGGCGTTCATGTCGAGGCCAAGCCGTTTTCGATCGGCGTCAGGATCGAACACCCGCAAAGCTGGATCGACGCCGCGCGCTTTGGCCGTAGCGCCGGGCACCCGCTGCTCGGCGCGGCGGCCTACAGCCTGGTTCACCACGCCGCCAACCAGCGCACGGTCTATTCGTTCTGCATGTGCCCGGGCGGTCGGGTGGTGGCGGCGACCAGCGAGGAAGGCCGCGTTGTCACCAACGGGATGAGCCAGTATTCGCGCGCCGAATTCAACGCCAATTCGGGCTTCGTGGTGGGGATCGAACCGGCACGCGATTACCCGGACGGGCCGCTGGCCGGAATCGCATTCCAGCGCAAATGGGAAAGCCTGGCCTATGATCTGGGCGGTGGGGGCTATGCCGCGCCGGGGCAGCGGGTGGAGGATTTCCTCGCCGGCCGCCCCTCCACCGCGCTCGGCTCGGTCGCGCCAAGTTACAAGCCCGGCGTCACACCAACTGACCTTGCCGCCTGCCTGCCCGCCTTCGCGGTCGAGGCGATGCGCGAGGCGCTGCCGGTGTTCGGCCGCCAGATCGCTCGCTACGATGATCCCGATGTGGTCCTGACCGGGGTCGAAACCCGCACCTCCAGCCCGGTGCGGATCGGCCGGGGCAAGGACTTTCACAGCGTCAACACCCGCGGGCTGTTTCCGGCCGGCGAAGGCGCGGGCTACGCCGGGGGGATCCTCTCTGCCGCGATCGACGGGATCAAGGTGGGCGAAGCGGTGGCGCAGGCGATCCTGGCGGCATGAGCGCCGAACGCTATGACGCCATCGTGATCGGCGCAGGCGCGGCCGGGTTGATGGCGGCGGCCACCGCCGGGCAGCGAGGCAAGCGGGTGCTGCTGGTCGATCACAACGAGCAGCCGGGGCGCAAGATCCTGATTTCTGGTGGGGGGCGGTGCAATTTCACCAATGTCCACACCGCGCCCGAACGCTACCTGTCCGAAAACCCGCATTTCGCCAAATCGGCGCTGCGGCGCTACACGCCCGCCGATTTCCTGACGCTGCTCGAAAGCTACGGGATCGCCTGGCACGAAAAGACCCTGGGCCAGCTGTTCTGCGACGGTTCGGCGCGGGCGGTGGTCGATCTGCTGGTCGAGGAATGCCGCAAGGGCGGGGTGGACTTTGCCTTCGGCGCGCCGGTCAGCGATCTCGAGCACGGCGACGGCGGGTTCCGGATTGCGCTCGGCGGGCGCGCGGTTTCGGCCCCGGCGCTGGTGCTGGCCAGCGGCGGACCGTCGATTCCCAAGCTGGGCGCCAGCACCTTTGCCTATGAGGCGGCGCGCCGGTTCGGCTTGGCCGTGGTGCAGCCACGCCCGGCGCTGGTACCTTTCACGCTCGGTCCGGACGAAACGCTGTTTCGTGAACTTTCGGGAGTCTCAACCGAAGTTGAGGTTTGCTGGAATCGCGTCCGCTTTCGCGAAGCGGCGTTGTTTACCCACCGCGGTCTGTCAGGTCCGGCGATGTTGCAGATCTCCTCCTACTGGCAGCACCGCACCCAGATCAGGGTTGATTTTCTGCCCGACGCGGCGCCGGGCTGGTTGCTCGAAGCCAAGCGCGGCGCCCCGCGCCACAGCCTGCGCCGGGTGCTGGCCGAACGCCTGCCCGAACGGCTGGCGCAGGCGCTGCTCGAACGGATTGCACTGTCGGGCGATGTCGGCGGGATGAGCGACAAGGTGCTGCGCCAGACCGAAGAGCGGCTGCGTGCGTGGGCGTTCGTGCCATCGGGCACCGAAGGCTTCGCCAAGGCCGAAGTCACCGCCGGCGGGATCTCCACCGCCGACCTGTCGTCACAAACGATGGAGGCCCGGCGCGCGCCGGGGCTCTATGTGATCGGCGAGGCGGTGGATGTCACCGGCTGGCTGGGTGGCTACAATTTCCAGTGGGCCTGGGCCAGCGGACACGCCGCCGGCACGGCTATTTCTTGAGGTTGGTCAGAATCACCATCTCATCGTACATCGCGATCAGGTGGCTGTCGTACCACTGGTCGAGAACGCATTTGACCTTGCCGAAGAACCCAGCGACCTCGTCGAGCACATAGTGGCCGTCGGCGCCTTTCGGCGGCGCGGTCACTTCCAGCGCCTGCCCTTTCAGGTAGGCGACAGTCTCGTCGATATGCTGGCGCAGCGCCGCGCGGCGGTGCTCGGCGTTGCCGCCGCGAGCATGGCCAAGCTCTTCCTTGGCCTTGTCCATCAGTTCGGTGAGATAGGTATAGACCCGCTCCATATTCTCGCGCTTGAGCCCGATCATGGTGTCGACATAGGCCTTGCGGATGCGGAGCGCCGCTGTGTCGGGGTGTTCCGAACCGTGGAAACCCTGGTCCCAGCTGACTGATGGTTGTTCGATCATGGACTGCAGGTACCAAGCCATGGTTACCACGCGGTTAAGGACCTGCCGCAGCGGCCGTGCCGCTTTCGCTTGTCGCGCCGCGCGCAGGCGCTACCATCACGACCGACAGGTTTTACAAGAGGAGCCATTATGGGCGGCGTGCTGATTGCTCTTATCGGGGTTGTGTTCATCTTCCTGCTGATGGGCGTGCGGGTCGTGCGGCAGGGCTATGTCTATACGATCGAGCGGCTGGGCAAATACACACTCGCGGCCAATCCCGGGCTGCACCTGATCATCCCGTTCGTTGACCGGGTGGGCAACAAGGTCAACATGATGGAGCAGGTGCTCGATATTCCGGGGCAGGAGATCATCACCAAGGACAACGCGATGGTCGGGGTCGACGCGATCGTGTTCTTCCAGGTGCTCGATGCCGGCAAGGCGGCCTACGAGGTGTCGAACCTCTATGTCGCGATCATGCAGCTGACCACGACCAACCTGCGGACGGTGATGGGTTCGATGGACCTCGACGAGACCCTGTCGCGGCGCGACGAGATCAATGCCAAGCTGCTGATGGTGATCGATCACGCCACCGCGCCGTGGGGGGTCAAGATCACCCGCATCGAGATCAAGGACATCCGCCCGCCGGCGGATATTTCGAACGCCATGGCCCGGCAGATGAAGGCCGAACGCGAGAAGCGCGCCAACATCCTGGAGGCAGAAGGCCTGCGTGCCGCCGAGATCCTGCGCGCCGAGGGTGAAAAGCAGGGCGCGATCCTGTCGGCCGAGGGCCGCAAGGAAGCCGCCTTCCGCGATGCCGAGGCGCGCGAACGCTCGGCCGAGGCCGAAGCCCGCGCGACCAAGGTGGTGTCCGAGGCGATCGCCGGATCGGGCAGCCAGGCGCTCAACTATTTCGTGGCGCAGAAATACACCGAAGCGGTTGCCGCCTTCGCCACCTCGCCCAACGCCAAGACCATCCTGTTCCCGGTCGAGGCGACCCAGCTGATCGGCTCGCTGGGCGGGATCGGCGAACTGGTGCGCGATTCGCTCGGCACGGGTGAGGGCAAGAAGTGATGGACTGGCTCGACACGCTTTCGCCGCACTGGCTGTGGCTGGCACTGGGTCTGGTCCTGGCGATCGGCGAGATGGTGATCCCTGGTGTGTTCCTGATCTGGCTGGCCGGCGCGGCGCTGGTCACCGGGCTGGTCGCCTGGGCGGTGCCGATCGGCGTGCCGGTGCAGGTGGTGCTGTTCGCGGTGCTGGCGATTGCCTCGGTCTTTGCCGGGCGGAACTGGCTGGCGCGCAATCCGGTGACATCGGCCGATCCCCTGATGAACGACCGCGGCGCCCGCGCAATCGGCGAAGTCGTCACCGTGACCGAGGTGCTTGGCCCCGGTACCGGCCGGGTCAAGCTGGGCGACAGCGAATGGCTGGCCCACGGACCCGATGCGGAACCGGGCACCCGCATGCGCGTGGCGGGGCATGACGGCGCAACTCTGATTGTCGAACACCTTCATTGAACCCATATCGGGGGCGAAGGAGCGATCATGACCGACAAACTGTCCTTCAGCGAAGCCGAATGGCGCGAACGGCTCTCGCCCGAGCAGTACCACGTGCTGCGCGAGCACGGCACCGAACGCGCGTTCACGGGGGCCTACGAGGCCAACAAGGCAACCGGCGTCTACATGTGCGCGGGCTGCGGTGCGCCGTTGTTCGCCAGCGCCACGAAGTACAATTCGGGGTCGGGCTGGCCCAGCTATACCGCGCCGCTCGAGCCTGACGCGGTGGAGGAACTGCGCGATGCGTCGCTCGGCATGGTCCGAACCGAAGTGCGCTGTGCCCGCTGCGACGGACATCTGGGCCATGTCTTTCCCGATGGGCCAGGGCCGGACGGGATGCGCTATTGCATCAACAGCGCCAGTCTCGATTTCAAGCCACAGGATTGATCGGGCGAGGGCGCGAAAAGCCATTAACCCAGCGGAATAATTGCCCTATGAGGGTGCGCGTGCGCCGGGCCTTTGCCCTCGCGGAAGGATTGATCGAGCCCTATGGCCAGAAGTGATATCCGGCGTTCCGCGCCGAATGGCCGCCAACCGGACAAGGCTGCGCCGTCGGGATGGCGCCGGTTTGTCCGCCGCCTGTTCGTCTGGGGCTTTGCGCTGGCTCTGCTTGGGGCGCTGGCACTTGCCGTAGCCGTCGGGCTCACCGCGCGGACCCTGCCCAGCTACGGCCAGCTCAAGACCAGCCAGGCGGGGCAGATGATCGTGGTGCGCGCCCGCGATGGCAGCGAACTGTTCGCCATGGGACCCAGCTACGGCAAATGGCTGACCTACGAACAGATACCGGCGGTGATGAAGGACGCGATCCTGTCCACCGAAGACAGGCGGTTCGGCAGTCACATCGGGGTCGATCCGATCGGTGTCGCGCGCTCGTTCTACGTCCGCTACAAGGAAGGGCGTTTCAAGCAGGGCGGCTCGACCATCACCCAGCAGCTGGCGCGCACGGTGTTTCTCAACAACGACCGGACCTGGAGCCGCAAGCTGCGCGAAATCGTGCTGGCGCTGGCGCTGGAATGGAAGTTTTCCAAGGATCAGATCCTCGAGGCCTATCTCAACAAGGTCTATTTCGGCGGCGGTGCCTACGGCGTCGATTCCGCCAGCCGCAAGTTCTTCGGCCACCCCGGAACCGAACTGTCGCTGCCCGAAGCGGCGATCATCGCCGGGCTGGTCAAGGCGCCGTCGCACTATTCCCCCACCGCCGATGCCCAGGCCGCGGTTGACCGGGCCAAGGTGGTGCTGGGCCTGATGCAACAGAACGGTGCGATCGACGCCAGTCAGGCCGGTGCCGTCGATTTCAAGGCGATCAAGTTCGCAGCCGAGGCGGGTCAGAATTCGGCGCGCTATTTCACCGATTGGGCGTTGCCCCAGCTGGACCTGCTGCTGGGTGAGAACACCGATCCGATCGAGGTCTGGACCACGCTCGATCCCAAGCTGCAAGCGGCGGCGACCGAGGCGATCAAGGCCAATGTCCCTGGCGGGGCGCAGGGCGCGCTGGTCAGCATGGACCGCGACGGCGCGGTGCTGGCGCTGGTCGGGGGCACCGACTACGTCACCTCCAACTACAACCGCGCCACCAACGCGGTGCGCCAGCCGGGCTCGGCCTGGAAGCTGTTCGTCTATCTGGCGGCGCTGGAGGCGGGCTATACCCCCAACGACAAGGTAGTGGACGAGCCGGTGACGATCGACGGGTGGAGCCCGCGCAATTCGGGCCGGACCTTCGCCGGCCAGATCGACGTGCGCACCGCCTTCACCTATTCGAAGAACACGGTGGCGGCGCAGCTGGGCAACGAGGTCGGCTTTTCGGCGGTGGCCGGCATGGCCCGGCGGTTTGGGATCAGTACACCGATCAGCACCGTGCCCTCGATGGTGCTGGGCACCAACGAGGTACGCCTCATCGACATGACCCGCGCCTTCGCCGCCGTTTCGGCCAAGGGGCAGGCGGTCGAACCCTATGGGATTGCCAAGGTAACCACTACCGATGGCCGGGTGCTGTATCAGCACGAATCGAAAAGCGGGCAGGTGCTGGTTCCCGCCTACGTCTCGGCCGGGATCACCGACATGCTGCAAAGCGCGGTCTCCATCGGCACGGGCCGCGCTGCGCAGATCGGCCGCCCGGTGGCCGGCAAGACCGGCACCACCACCTCCAACAAGGACGGCTGGTTCCTGGGCTTTTCCAGCGGGGTCACCACCGGCGTGTGGATGGGCCGCGACGATGACAAGCCGGTGGGCGGGCTGCAGGGCGGAACCGCCCCGGCGCGGGCCTTCGCTGCCTTCATGAAGACCGCCGTGGCGGGCCGACCGGTGGAGAAATTCGACACCGAGGTGACGCTGCCGGCCTGGCAGCTCGAACCAGACGACGAAGCCAACCTCTCGGGCAACCCCGACGACTATTACTACGTCGATGAGCAGGGCAACCTGGTCAATCCGGGGACGGGCAACGGCGCGCGCACGCCCGAACCGCCGCCGCCCGATGCCGGACCGAATCCCGGCGGGCTCGAACCGGTCGGCCCGCCGCCAGCCGCCGACCAGGAATTCCTCAACGAGGCGACGGGAAAGACCAAGCCG
>JABFRE010000108.1 GCA_013141325.1 Novosphingobium sp. | reverse complement strand
ATAGTCGGCCAGGGGTTCGCGCAGGGTCTGCTCGTCATCGACCAGCAGCAGGTGCGGGATGGTCGTTTCGTTCATGCCCGTTTCCGCGGTGTCTGCCGCTCAGTTCGCCGGCGGCGGCGTTTCGCCGTGATCCATCCCGCCGCGCATGCCCTTCATGCGGCCGCGCATTTTGGCGTGGGCGGCCTTGCGTTCTTCGGGGGTCAGCTTGCCGTCCTTGTTGGCATCGGTCATGTCGAAATGCTTGAGCGCTCCGGCCACCGCTTCCTGCTTGGACAGGGCGCCGTCGCCGTTGGCATCGGCCATCCGCATCATGCCGCCCTTCGCCCCGCGTTCGCCGCGGCGTCCTTCGCGCTTGCCCATCTTGTGGCCGTCGTGGCCTGCGCCGCCGTGCATCGTCTGGTGACCGTTCATGAATTCGTCGCGCGACAGAGCGCCGTTGCGATCGGTGTCCATCGCATCGAAGCGCTGGCCGGTCCTGGCGGCCATGTCGGCCTGGTCGACCTTGCCGTCGCTGTTGGCGTCCATCTTGGCAAACATCGCTTCGGCCTTGGCCTGGGCATCGGCGCGGGTCACGGTGGCATTGGCGTCGGGACCGCCCCAGCCGCGCTGTTCCTGCGCCGCGTGAGCAACGCCGCCCAGGGCCAGGGCGACAGCGACGAGCGAAACGGCTTTGGTGATCATCTTCATCTGTACAAACTCCCGTAAAATCCGGTGAAGTCGCGGCCCCCTTATGAGGGGGAGGGGAACCAAGGGGCACCGCGACTTCCGGCAACGGCTCTAGGACCTTCGTGTCGCGCGAATATGCCACAAAGCCGGAACTTTGTCGCCAATTGTCGCAGCGGCTGCGGATTGTTCACCGCCGCGCAAGCGGATTGGCACGGATCAGCGCGGACGGTGCCGGGTTTCCCGGCCTGCGGTGATGAACAGGACGCTGGCTTCATCGGCAATATCGGCGGTGTGCCAGACCCCTGGCGGGTTGATCGCATAATCACCGGGCCCCAGCGTAACCTGCGCGGGCGGCCCATCGGCCAGCTCCTGCAGCAGGGAGATCGTTCCGCTGAGGCACAGCACCACTTCATCGCCTTCGGGGTGAACCTCCCAGCTGTCCCAGCTTTCGGTGAAGCGATGGGTGGTGACCAGACGGCCTTCGCGGCCGTCATCCGCGTTGCGGGCAACGTAATCCGCGTACCACTCCATCGCACCGGTGAAGGCCGGCTGGGGCACGGCCCGCGCACCCAGCCCGAGGTGAATCGGGAAGCGCCTGATCGGCGTTCCGCCCACCGGATTCAGCCCATCACATAGGCGTTGAGTTTGTTCCCGTCCGGATCGCGGAAATAGCCCGCATAGAACCCTTCGCCGCGCGGTCCAGGCGCGCCTTCATCGGTGCCGCCGTTTTCCAGTGCGATCTGATAGAGCCGGTCAACCTGAGCCTGATCGCGGGCTTCGAAAGCCGCCATCACGCCGTTGCCGATCGTCGCGGCCTGGCCGTCAAACGGCTTGGTAAGTCCGATCCCGGCGCCGCCACCGGGTGTACCCCAGGCGATGAAGGTATCGAATTCCATCATCCGGCCGGTGCCGAGTTCGGCCGCCAGGGCATCATAAAACTTGGCGGCGCGGGGCAGGTCGTTGGTCCCCAGCGTTACATATCCGATCATTTGCCGTCTCCGTTGCGAGTCGCAGTGCAAGAACAATAAGAGAACGATGCGGCACGTCAACTGCTGCTTTTCTCGCCGGAAATTCGGTAGAGCCAGGCGCGACCCTTCACTGCAAATAAGACCGCGCCCAACACGGTGGCCACCCTCAAACCGTTGCCCAGCACACCGCCGATAGCGTTATCGCCAAGATCATAGATGTTCCACACCGCGTTCATTCCAACATGCATGACCACGGCCGGCCACAGATTGCGGTCGAAGCGGACATAGAGCCAGCTGAAGAACACCCCTCCCACGGCGGTGATTGCCACCACGCCGGCCATCTCCATCAGCCCATCGCCCTGGTAGGCGTGGAGCAACCCGAACACGGCTGCGGGCAACAACACAGCAGGCCAGAATCGCCATCCAGCGATAACCAGCAAACCGCCGGTGGCGAGGCCGCGATAGGTCACTTCTTCGGCAAACGGTGCCAAAACGCCAAGGAACAGCAACCCAGCTGCGGAGAAATCCGCAGCCAGCGAACCAAGTACCAGACCTGCCAAAAGAACCGGCACGAACAGGCACAGCCCCATCACGGCGACAGGCCGCCAGGGTTTGGCCAGGCCGATAACGTCCCATTGGCGGGGAAGGCTAACCCCGCCGACCAGGCGCAGCAAAAGGACCATGGCGGCGATATCGAACAGATAGGACAGGCTGCTGTGTGCGAATGGGACTTGCCCAATCGGATTGGGCAGCGGCACTGCTCGCGCCAGATCGCCGGTGAAATCCATCACGATCAGTCCGGCCACAACGGCCAGTGCGACGCGCACACTATCGCGTGACATGCCCGGACCTCCCTGCATTGCCGTATTGCTGCAGTAGGGCGCCAAGGCGATCTGCGCAACGCCGTCCCGCGACAAAGGCGTACCGGTACAACGGCTGCGGGCAGGGCTCGGCTGGCCCGGTTAAAGCGGCGCGCAGGCCTGTTTCAGCCAGACCAGTGCCACGCCTTCGAGCTGCGGGGCCAGCACCGCCTCAACCGTGGCGTGATAGGTGTTCCACCACGCCACCTCGTCGCGGGCCAGCAGGGTGCAATCGACCAGCGTGCGGTCGATCGGCGCGAAGGTGAGGGTTTCGAAACCGAAGTAGTCGCCCTCTTGCCCGGCAATGGTCCGCGGTTCGACCAGCACCAGATTCTCGATCCGGATGCCGTATTCGCCGGTCTTGTAATAGCCCGGCTCGTTGGACAGGATCATCCCGGCCAGCAGTTCCTGCCCGGTTCCGGCCTGCCCGCCCTGGGCCTTGG
>JABFRE010000132.1 GCA_013141325.1 Novosphingobium sp. | reverse complement strand
TTCACCGGGGGCGAGCCGAAGCTCAGCGCGGTGTCGTGGTAGCGGCGCAGGGTGAAGTCCTTGCCCCAGCGCTTTTCCGCCTCTGCGCGCAGCGCCAGGTGCTGCTGATAGCCGCTGAAATATTCGAGCAGCTGGGTGGATGACAGGCTGGCGCGGGTCCATTTGCCGGCGGCTTCGCGTTCCTGCTGGAAAGCGCCCTTCATCATCAGCGTCATCGCCGCCTCACGGCTCATCCCCTCGGTCTGGATGCCGATGTCCAGCAGGGTGTTGGTCACGCTGCGCAGCCGCATCTTGAGCACGGTGAGCTGATAGAGCGGATCGCCGTCCAGATAGCCGGCGTCCTTGACCACCCCTTCGGCATAGACCGCCCAGCCTTCGATGAACGGCCCCGCCCCCAGATAGGCGCGCAGCACCGAGGGCGAGGCGTTGGCGTGATCGAGCTGGACATAGTGCCCCGGCATCGCTTCGTGGACGCCCAGGTTGTGGATCATGTAGTCATTGTATTCGGACAGGAAGCTGTCGGCCTGCTCGGCGCTCCACTCCGCCGGGACCGGGCTGACCGCGTAGTAATTCTGCAGGCCCTTGTCGAGCGGCCCCGGCGGGTCGTTGTAGGCCACCGAAAAGCCCTGCTGGAATTTGGGCATGGTGATCACCCGCACCGGCCCGTCGGGCATCCGGATCAGGTCCTTGGCGCGAACGAATGCGGTGGTCTGGACCAGCGTTTCGCGGGCGCGCTGTTCCAGCTGATCGCGCGGCGGACGCTTGGCATAGGACAGCTTGAGCGCGGCCTCGATCACCGCCTGCTGCTGGGCGGCGGTGGGCCGGTCGGGCATCGGCAGGTCCGAACCGACCGGTTCGACAAGGCGGCTGGCCAGTGCCTTGCGCGCTACCTGATACATCTCGGCGCGAGTGGCGGCAAAGGCGGTGAGCGCCTTTTGCTTGAGCGCCGCGCGCGGCAGGCCGCCGACAATCGTGAACGCCATCTTCTGATCGTAGAGCTTGGGCCCCAGCCGGAAGTTGCCCTTCGCGCCCGGCACCAGTGTGCCGTCGAGCCAGGCCTGATGCTCGGCCACGGCGGTTTTCAGCCCGGCGAAGGCGGCATCGAACCGCGCGCGATCGACGCCGGTCAGACTGTCGGCATGGGGCAGCAGCATGTCGCTGACGATCTCGGCGATCCCGCCGTTCTGCCGGGATGCGGTCTCGGCATAGACCCTGGGCACCCGGGCGACGACGAGCTGGCGGCGGGCCTCGGCAAGGAAGGCGGGCAGCTTTTCCATCCGCACGGTGGCGGCCCTCAGCCGCACATCCCACGGCGCGAAATCGCGCGCGGCCAGGCCGTAGAGCGCATTCGCGGCGGTGTCGCCGTAGGCCTGTGCATTCCACGCCCAGGGTTGCAGCACCTGATCGGTCCATATCCGGTAGTTGAGGTCGTTTGCCAGCATCGCCCGGTCGACCTGGTTGGCGCGGCTCAGCCGGGACGCCGGGATGCGCCCCAGATCGGCCTGCAGCGTACGCCATTCGCGCAGCTTGGCGGCACGCCCGGCGGGGGTGATATCCGGCAGCAGTCCATCGTGGCGGTGATCGCCCACCACCGTCGCCTCGACAGGCGAAAGATGCGTGGCGGAGGCCAGAAACCGCGCGACCACGGCATCGAAGGCCGCGTCGGCCCGCGATTGACTGACCGGCGACGCCGGAGGAGCGGCCAATGCGGCGGCGGGGATCAGCGCGCAGACGGCCAGCGGCAGGAACAGGGAATGGATCAGGCGCATCGCAAAACTCCTCGTTGGCATGTGCTAGCGCGCTCTCATCCTTGCGTCGAGCGCGCGAGCGCGAGCGCTCCGGCGACCAGCACCATCCCCACCACGTCGCCCCAGCCCAGCACCTCGCCAAAGGCGAGCCAGCCCACCGCAGCAGCAATCGCGGGCTGGCTGAGCAGCGCGAGCCCGAACACCGGCGCACTGAAATGGCGCAGCGCGAAGATCAGCAGGCCCTGACCCAGCACCTGGCTGGCCAGCGCCAGGGCAATCAGCGGCCACCAGACCTGCGGGATCACCTGTTCGTCCAGCGCCAGCGCGATTCCCAGCAGCACCGGCGCACCGGCCAGGCTGGACCAGGTCAGCAGCGCCCAGTTGCCCAGGCTGGCGCGCGGACGCTGAAGCAGCACGATGTAACCGGCGTAGAGCACGCCCGCCAGCAGGCAGAGCAGATCGCCGATCAGCGTGGCCCGGTCCATCTCCAGGCTGCGCCCCAGCAGGATCGCCGATCCCAGCAGCGCCAGCGCGAAGGCCAACCACTCCCGCCCGTGCGGCCAGCGGCGCAGCATCGCCATCCCCCAGGCCATCACGATCAGGCTGCCCGAATTCCCGAACAGCGTCGCATTGCCCATCCGGGTGTGGAGGATGCCGAGGTGCCACGATCCCAGGTCCAGCGCGAAAAACACCCCTGCGCCGACGATCGCCGCCCACACCGCCGGACGGTAGCCGCTGAGTTTCTGCCCCGTGGCCAGCGCCATGCCCGCCAGCAAGGGCACCGCCAGCACCAGCCGCCACAACCCCGCCGCGACCGGCCCGGTATCGGCGATCCGCACGAACCACGGGCCCAGCGCCAGGGCGGCATTACCCCCCATCAGCGCGGCAAAATGCAGCGCCCGCCCGCTTCCCCCCGTTGCATTCGTCATGACCATGCCTTAGCCCGGCGTGGTCGATTGCAAAATGAAATTGAGGGGCCGCCACCGATGCACGCCAGCCTGTTCGAACCGATCAACCTTGGGGCGATTGCGGCGCCCAACCGCATCCTGATGGCGCCTCTCACCCGCGGCCGCTCGGAACCCGGATCGGTGCCGGGCGCGATGATGGTCGAATACTATCGCCAACGGGCCTCGGCTGGACTGATTATCAGCGAGGCGACCGGGATCAGCCGTGAAGGGCTGGGCTGGCCGGCCGCGCCGGGGATCTGGAACGCCGCCCAGACCGAAGGGTGGAAGCCGGTGACCCAAGCCGTGCACCAGGCCGGCGGGCGGATCGTGCTGCAGCTGTGGCACATGGGACGGATCGTCCATCCCGATTTTCTCGACGGTGCGCCGCCGGTCTCGGCATCGGCCACCACCGCCCCCGATCATGCGCACACCCCAACCGGGCGCAAGCCCTATGAACAGGCGCGCGCCGCGACGCTGGAGGATATCGCCCGGATCGTCGAAGATTACGGCTTGGCGGCACAGAATGCCAAGGAGGCCGGGTTCGACGGGGTTCAGCTGCACGGCGCCAACGGCTATCTGGTCGACCAATTCCTGCGCCGCAGCACCAACCTGCGCGAAGACGGATACGGCGGCAGCGCAGAGAACCGCACCCGCTTCATGCGCGAAGTTCTGGAACGGCTGATCGCTATCTGGGGCAAGGATCGGGTCTCGATCCGCCTGTCGCCCAACGGCGAAACCCAGGGCTGCGACGATCCGGATCCGGCCGGAACCTTTGGTGCGGCCGCGAAGGTGTGCCAGGATCTGGGCCTTGGCTTCGTTGAACTGCGTCAACCCGGACCCGAGGGCACCTTCGGGCGGACCGACGTGCCGATGCAGGACGCGCTGATCCGTTCGCTCTACACCGGGCCGCTGGTGCTCAATTCGGACTATACCGCCGCCTCGGCGGAGGCCGACGTTGCTTCGGACCGCTGCGACGCGGTCAGCTTTGGCCGGCCGTTCATCTCCAACCCCGACCTGCCAGAGCGGATTCGCCGCGGGGCCGAATGGGCAGCCAATGTCGATATCCCGCGCAGCTGGTATCTGCCGGGCCCGCAAGGGTACATCGACTACCCGGCGCTTGAAGCGGTGAACTGACAGGGAGCCTGGCCATGGCGATGCGTTCGTGGCTGTTCGTTCCGGCGGACAGCGAGAAGAAGTTGGGCAAGGCGCTGGCTACCGGCGCCGACGTGCTGATCCTCGATCTGGAGGATTCGGTGGTTCCCGCCAACAAGGCGATCGCCCGCGAAATGGCCCGCGGCTGGCTTGACCTCAATCGCAACGCCGGGCGCGAAGCGCAGCGGGTCGGACGCTGGGTGCGGATCAATGCGCTCGATACCGGCGTCTGGCGCGACGATCTGGTCT
Source organism: Novosphingobium sp. (assembly GCA_013141325.1). GTDB lineage: Bacteria > Pseudomonadota > Alphaproteobacteria > Sphingomonadales > Sphingomonadaceae > Novosphingobium. The sequence goes on along the minus strand of JABFRE010000132.1, from coordinate 10,557 downwards.
CGGTGATGCCGGGACAGCCGGACGGGATCGTGCTGCCCAAAGCGGCGGGACCCGAATCGGTCCAGCAGGTCGCGGCCGAGCTTTACGAGCTTGAACAGCGCCACGGGATCGCTCCGGGATCGACCCGGATCCTGCCGCTGGTCAGCGAAACCGCGTTGGCCGCGATCGGGATCGCCAGCTATGCCGCCGCGTCCCTGACGCGCCTGATCGGTCTGACCTGGGGGGCGGAGGACCTCTCTGCGGCGATCGGGGCGACCCGCAAGCGTGACCGGATCGGGGCATGGACCGACACCTTCCGCTATGTCCGCAGCCAGACCCTGCTAACCGCCCATGCCTGCGGGGTGATGGCGATCGACACGCTCCACTCCGATTTCGCCGACCTCAAGGGCCTGTCGCGTGCCGCCGAAGAAAGCCGGGCCGATGGCTTTGCCGGAATGCTGGCGATCCACCCGGCGCAGGTCGCGGTGATCAACCAGGCCTTCACCCCCGGCGAGGCCGAGCTGGCCGAGGCCCGGGCCATTGTCGAGGCCTTCGCCGCCAACCCGACGGCCGGAGCGCTGCAGATCGCCGGCAAGATGATTGATCGCCCACACCTGATGCTGGCCAAACGGGTGCTCGGAATCGACGACTAGGTCACGGACCCTACTCGGCAGTCTGCGGATCCTCGGCCGGAGCGGCGCTCGCCTCCGGTTTGGGGCGCGGCTTTTCGGGCTTGTCCGCGTCCCCCGCGTCCGGCTTGGCGCTGCTTTCGGTCTTGGGCGCGAGCGGGGCCTGCGATTTGACGGTGTCGTGGGGCAGCATCGCATCGCTGGCCGATCCGGGCAGGACTTCGCCCTCGGCCTTGCCGCGTCCGGCCCCCTTCTGCGCTTCGCCTCCGCAGGCGGACAGCGCCAGGGTGGTGAGCATCAAGGCGAGAGGGGCAAATCGGGTCATCGCGGTCAGTCCTTCGGGCAGGGCGTTTCGAGTTGGGCCAGGAAGTCATCGAGCCGGGCCAGCAATGCCCGATCCCAGGCGGCGGAATCAAGCGCAACCCCAAGCCGGGCCAGGCTGGTCACGCCGTATTCCTCGATCCCGCAGGGTACGATCCCCCCAAAATGCGACAGATCGGGCGCCAGATTGACCGAAAAGCCGTGCATGGTCACCCAGCGGCGGATCCGCACGCCGATCGCCCCGATCTTGGCCTCGCGCCCGTCGATGTCGCGGGTCCAGATCCCGATCCGGCCGTCGGCGCGCCAGCTTTCCACCCCGACGTCGGCCAGCGTGGCGATCACCCAGCCTTCGAGGGCATGGACAAAGCCGCGCACATCGCGCGCCCGGCGCCTGAGATCGAGCAGGACATAGCCCACACGCTGCCCCGGCCCGTGGTAGGTATAGCGCCCGCCGCGCCCGGCTTCGACCACCTCAAAACGCGGATCGAGCAGCTCGGCGCGGTCGGCGCTGGTTCCGGCGGTGTAGACCGGGGGATGCTCCAGCAGCCAGACCAGTTCCGGCGCGGTGCCCTCTGCAATCGCCGCGTTGCGCAGGGTCATCGCCTCCAGCGCGCTGCGGTAGGGAACGCGGTCGGTTTCGATCCGGATTTCAGGGGCAGCGCTCATGCCGAGTTGCGTGGCGGCAAATGCTGTGGTTATCAAGTGCCTTGGAAACCGAGGGGGTTGAAATGCGTTTTGACAGCAATCAGGCGTGGAAGGACGCGGCACAGGCCGTTTCCGCCAACCGCGATGTCCTGCTGGCGCTGGCCGGAGTGTTCCTGGTGGTGCCGTCCTTCGCGCTGGTGCTGCTGATGCCCCCGCCCGAACCCGCCGACGGCACCGATCCCAAGGCGATGTTCGCGATGCTGGGCCAATATTACAGCAAGGCCTGGCCCGCGCTGCTGGGCATGGGCCTGCTCTCGATGCTGGGCACCTTGACCATGCTGGCGCTGTTCACCGATCGCAGCCGCCCGACCGTGGGCGAAGCGATCAAGCTGGGGCTGGGTGGGATGCTGACCGTGATCGGGGCCCAGTTGATTGTCGGTCTCGCGGCCGCAGTCGCCACCACACTGGTCATGGGCGCGGGCGCTGCCAGCGGCGCGCCGGTGATCGGGCTGGTGCTCGGCCTGCTGCTGGCGACCGGGCTGATTTACACAATGATCCGGATCTCGCTGGTTTCGCCGGTGGTGATGGTCGAGGGACAGCGCAATCCGGTTGCCGCGCTCAGGCGGTCGTGGGACCTGACCGGCGGCAACGTGCTCTACCTGCTGGCTTTCTACCTGCTGCTGCTGGTGGCGTTCGTCGTGGTCTACCTGCTGCTCAGCGGCGGGATCGGGATGCTGGTGGCGCTGGTTACCTCTGGTGGAGTAACCGCCGCGATCAACAATCTGGTCGCCGCTTGCCTGCAGGCCGTGATCAGCGTCTATTTCGTGGCGGTATCGGCCGCTTGCCATCGTCAGCTGGCCGGACCATCTGCCGCCGCCATGGCCGGAAAATTCGAATAGCGCGCGGCCGCTATTCCTTCCAGCCCCAGTACAGCTTGCACGGCAGCACGTTCAGCAGCTCGAAGCCTTCGTCGATCCGGCGGAAATGCTTGGCCATGAAATCGCGCGCGGCGGCGGTGAACTGATAGACCAGAAAAGCCCCGCCGGGCCGCAGCACCTTGTGGGTGGCGGTGGCAATCGCCGGGCCGATCCCGTCGGGCAGAGTTGAAAACGGCAGGCCCGACAGCACATAGTCGGCATGGTCGTGGCCGTGGGCGCGGATGATCTCTTCGACATCGGCGGCCGACCCCAGCACCGGCGTGAACCGGCTGTCGGGGATCGTGGCCTTGAGATAGTCGATGAACAGCGGATTGGTGTCGATCACGATCAGCTGACCGTCGCGCGGCAGCCGCTCCAGCACCGGGCGGCAGAACGTGCCGACCCCGGGACCGTATTCGACGAACAGCTTGCATTCGTCCCACTTCACCGGGCCCAGCATCTTGGTGATGGTGAAGCGCGATGAGGGAATGATCGAGCCGACCATCACCGGATGTTCGATGAAGCCCTGCAGGAACACGCCCCAGGGACCCAGCATCCGCTTGATCCGGCGCTTCACTTTTTGCGGCAACGCCTCATGGGCGAGCTCGGTAGTGGTCATGCTCGGTCGCGAGTCCTGATAGCTCCGTAAGAGCCCGCGCGTTTCACAAATTTGCCCGCCCATTGCAAGGCAAGAGCGACACGGTTAGCGACAAAGCGATGAATCGCGCCGACCTTTCCACCACGGTGCCCGCCGCCAGCGGCACCGCGACGCTGCCGCGCGGGCGGCTGACGCTGCTGTTCATGGTGGTTCTGGTCACCGCCGCGGGCAACACCGCGATGCAATCGGTGATGCCCTCGATCGGCACGGCGCTGAAGGTCGAGGATTTCTGGATCAGCCTGGCCTACACCTGGTCGGCGCTGCTGTGGATGACCTGCGCGCCGATGTGGGCCCGGCGCAGCGACCGGCGCGGGCGCAAGGCAATGATGGCGATCGGCCTGCTGGGCTTCATCGCCAGTTTCAGCCTCTGCGGGCTGGCGCTCTACCTCGGCCTCCACGGCTGGCTGGGGAGCATCGCCACTTTGCTGGTTTTTGCCTTGTTCCGCTCGCTCTACGGCGGGTTCGGCTCGGCGGCGCCGCCGGCGGTCCAGGCCTATGTCGCGAGCCGGACCAGCCGGGCCGAGCGGACCCAGGCGCTGTCACTGATATCGTCCAGCTTCGGGCTGGGCACCGTGCTGGGGCCGGCGCTGGCGCCGTTGCTGATCGTGCCGGGGCTGGGCCTGGTCAGTCCGTTCGTGGCCTTTGCGCTGATTGCGGTGGCGGTGCTGGTGGCGCTACGGCTGCGGCTGCCCGACGATTCGCCGGCCTATGCCGCCAAGGGTGATGTAATCGCCGCCCCGTTCAGCGCCAACTCCGATTCGCGCCCGCGCCAGCGCGAGGGTGCCGAGGATGGCGGCGTCCTGGCCGCAGACGTCACCAAGCTGTCGTGGCGGGACGAGCGACTGCGTCCATGGCTGGTTGCGGGGCTCGTCGGCGGCCACGCCCAGGCGGCGGTGATGGGGATCGTCGGCTTCCTGGTGCTCGACCGGCTCGGGCTGCGCGCCGACCCCGGTGCAGGCGCCGGGCCGACCGGTCTGGTGCTGATGGCGGGCGCGCTGGCAACGCTGGTGGCGCAGTGGGGGCTGATTCCGATGCTCCACCTGGGTCCGCGCGCCTCGTGCCTGTGGGGTATGGTGATGGCCGCGCTGGGCGTGGCGCTGCTGTCGGTAGCGGCCAACCTGCACGCAATCACAATCGGCATCGCCTTGTCCTCGCTGGGTTTCGGCCTGTTCCGGCCGGGCTTCACTGCCGGCGCCTCGCTTGCGGTAAGCCGGGCGGAGCAAGGACAGTCGGCAGGAATTGTCGCCTCGGTCAACGGCGCGGCCTACATCGTCGCCCCGGCGTTGGGGGTCTGGCTTTATGGCCATTCGCCAGCGATCGGCTTCACCGCGATCGAACTGCTGTGCCTGACGGTATTTATCCTGGGCCTGCGCGGCATGACGCAGGACGAACAGTTGATCGCCCCGCGCTGAGCAGAGCCTTCACAGGATCTCGAGCACCATGTCCTGCGGGCGGCAGAGCCGCACGCCCTTGCCGGTTTCGACCAGCGGACGTTCGATCAGGCGGGGTTCGGCCGCCATCGCGGCAAGCACCGTGGCGGCGTCGGCCTGTGGCAGGCCGCGCTCCTCGGCATCGGTGCCGCGCAGGCGCAGGCCCTGCTGCGGGGTGATCCCGGCATCGCGGAAAAGCTGGGCCAGCTTGGCCGCGCTGGGCGGATTGAGCAGGTATTCCACCACGGTCACCGCCATCCCCGGCTGCTCCTGCAGGATCGCCAGAGTCTTGCGCGAGGTCCCGCAGGCGGGATTGTGCCAGATCGTCGCCTTCATGATCGCTCCATTCGTCGGATACCGCAGCCGCCCTAGGCAAAAAACCGACGAAGGGCAATTTTGCACCTTGTCAATGCGAACGATTCGCATTAGCGGCATTCTTGTTATTGCGAATTAATCGCATTAACAGCGAGGAGTGCTTCGTGAGCCTAGCTGTCCGTCTTGGCCTGTCCAGCGCCGGTATCGCCCTGATGCTGGCGGCACCGGGTCTGGCCAGGGCCGACACGGCAGACGACAGCGCCGAGGCGATGATCGTGGTGAACGGTCATCTGGGTGGATACCGCATCGCCGTCGCCGATGCGACCAAGACCGACACCCCGCTGCTCGACACTCCCCAGAGCGTAACCACGCTGGGCCGCGAGCAGCTGGACGACCAGGCGGCTGAACGGCTGGGCGATGCGCTGCGCTATGTCCCCGGCGTCACGCTGGGCCAGGGCGAAGGCCACCGCGATCAGGTGGTGCTGCGCGGACAGAGCTCCACCGCCGACTTCTTCCTCGACGGGCTGCGCGACGATGCCCAATATTACCGTCCGCTCTACAACACCGAGCGCGTCGAAGTGCTGAAAGGTGCCAATGCGCTGCTGTTCGGCCGGGGCGGCGGCGGCGGGATCGTCAACCGCGTGTCCAAGACCCCGGTTCGGGGTAAGGCCAAGGCCGCCGTCGCAGGCGGAGCTGACAGTTTTGGCGCCTGGTCGCTCGCTGCCGACGCCAACCTGCCACTGTCCGGCGCCCGGGCGCTGCGCCTCAACGCCACCTACGAGGACTTTGCCAGCCACCGCCTGATCTACGGCGGCCACTTTGCCGGAATCGCGCCGACACTGGCCGCCACGCTCGGCGAAGGATCCCGTCTGATGCTGGGTTATGAATATGCCCGGGATGATCGTATTATCGACCGGGGGGTGCCAGCGCTGGGCGGCGAACCGATCCGCGGCTTCGACCGCACGTTCTTTGGCAGCACGGCGATCAACCGCGGGACGGTCGACGCCCATATCGCCCGCGCCCGGCTCGACCATGAACTGGCCGACGGGCTGACGCTGTCGCTGGCCGCCCAGTTCGCCCGCTACGACAAGGCCTATGGCAATGTGCTGCCATCGGGCGCCACCGCCACCACGGTCACCCTGACCGGCTATGCCAGCACCGCCCGGCGCAGCAATGCGATCGGGCAAGCCAATCTGGTGTGGAAGGGCATGACCGGCGGGATCGGGCACACGCTGCTCGCCGGTCTCGAAGCCGGCAGCCAACTGGGCGGCACCACGCGCCGCAACGTGCTGTTCGCGACCGGTTCGGGCGGCACGGCGGCTTCGGCCACCATCCCGCTGGCCACTACCCTGGCCCTTCCGGCGACCAGTTGGTCCGGGCTCGTGACCGACGCCCATTCCTCAGTGCGCACCGTCTCGGCCTATGTCCAGGACCAGATCGAGCTGGCCCCGTTCCTGCAGCTGGTGGCCGGCGCCCGTTATGACCATTTCCGCATCGCCGCGACCAACCGTCTGAACGGCGCCGCCACCGCGCGCAGCGACGGAATGTGGTCGCCGCGTCTGGGGATGATCCTCAAACCGCGCGCAAACCTCTCGCTTTACGCCAGCTATGCCAAAAGCTTTCTGCCGCAGTCCGGTGATCAGTTTTCGACCCTCGACCCGAGCTACCAGTCGCTTGAGCCCGAGCAATTCCGCAACATTGAGCTGGGCGCGAAGTGGGACATCACGCCAAGCCTCGCTGTCACTGCCGCCGCGTTTCAGGTTGACCGCAGCAATTCCCGGGTCAGCGACCCGGCCAACCCGGGATTCTGGGTGCTGACCGGCGCCAGCCGGGTGAAGGGCGCCGAGTTTTCGCTGGCCGGATTGCTGACCGACCGGTGGCACGGCTCGCTAGGCTATACCTGGCAGGAGGGCGAAGTACGCGCGGCCACCAGCGCCGCCCCGGCCGGGCGCCAGCTCGACAAGCTCCCCCACCACCAGTTCTCCGCGTGGACCCGCTATGACGTGACCGCCAGGCTGGGTCTGGGGCTGGGGCTGGTTCACCAGTCGAGCCAGTTCGCCACGATCAGCAACGCCGTGCGTCTGCCCGGCTTCACCCGGCTCGACGCGGCGGTTTACTATAGCTTGGGCGAGCGCCTGTCGCTCCAACTCAATGTCGAGAACCTGACCGACACGCGCTATTTTCCCAGCGCCCACACCGACCACAACATCGCCACCGGTGAGCCGATCAATGCCCGACTGACTGCACGGATCAAGTTCTAGGGGCTGACCGGTTTCATCGCCGGGACTGCCAGAGCGGCGTCTTCGGGAGTGATCCCCGGGGCGGGAGCTGCACTGATCGTCTCGATCCGGCGGGTCACCCGCCCGGCGCGCTGGATCGCGCGGACGAGGCGCGGATAGACCCCGCAGCGACACAGGTTGGGCACGGCCGCCTTGATATCGTCGGCCGTCGGGTCGGCGTTGCGGGCCAGCAGCGCGGCGGCAGACATCGCGATCCCGGGGGTGCAGAACCCGCACTGAATCGCCTGTTCGGCCACCAGTGCCTGTTGGACCGGATGCGAGCGATCGGCCGACAGCCCTTCAATCGTGGTCACCTTGCGCCCTTCGGCTTCGGCAAGCGTGATCAGGCACGAGCGCAGCGCCTGCCCGTCGATCAGCACCATGCAGGCGCCGCAATCGCCCACCCCGCAGCCGTATTTGGTTCCGGTCAAATTGGCGGCATCGCGCAACGCCCACAACAAGGGGGTCTGCGGCTCCATCTGGAATTCGACCGGGCGGTCGTTGACGGTCAGACTGGTCAAGAGCGGAGCAGCCTCAGTCGCGCCACGAACGGTCGATCGCGTCGATACGCCGCACCCAGGCATCGAAATCGGCCTGACCCGGTTGAGTGCCGGGCACGCCGCCTTCGTGCAAATCGCGCTGGTGCACCGCGACTACTTCGTCCGGGACCACAATCGGTGTACCCATCTGCAGTGTTGCCATCTGCACTTCGCATGCGCGCTGCAGCGACCAGTGGGTAATGAACACTTCGGGCAACGAGCGGCCCAGGATCACCGGGCCGTGGTTCTTCAGCATCAGCACCCGCTTGTCACCCAGGTTGGCGAGCAGCCGTTCCCCCTCTTCGGCGCGGACGGTGATCCCTTCGAAATCGTGATAGGCCAGCCGCCCGGCAAAGTTGCAGGCATAGAAGTTGACCGGCCGAAGTCCGCCTTCCAGGCTGCACACCGCCATGGTCGCGGTGGTGTGGGTGTGGACGATGGCATGGGCCCACGGCACGTGGCGGTGGAAATAGCCGTGCTGGACGAACCCGGCCTTGTTGACCGGATAGGGGCTGCCATCCAGCGTGTTGCCGTCAATGTCGATCTTGACCAGATTGGAGGCGCAAATCTCGGAATAGAGCAGTCCGAACGGGTTGATCAGGAAGGCACCTTCCTCGCCCGGGACCTTGACCGAAATATGGTTGTAGATCGATTCCGACCAGCCGAGATGATCGAACACCCGGTAACACGCGGCCAGTTCTAGCCGGGCCTGCCATTCCTCTTCGCTGCAATCGAGATTGCGGCTGTGAGCGCTGAGTTGGGTGGCCATCGTCTGCTCTCCGGTTTCCTTGGGGCTGCAACCTAGGCCAGATCAGCGCGGCAGGGCAATGCGCAATCCGGCCCACAGCGTGCGCGGCGCGCCCAGATCGAGCGAGCCGCCCTGATTGCGTGTGACGACTTGCGCGTCGGTCAGGTTCTCCGCGCGCAGAACCAGGCTTACTTTCCCCGTCAGCGGCAGTTCGGCGAAGGCATCCAGCGTGGTGGCGGCCGGCAGGACATCGGTCTGGAGGTCGTCCTCGAACTGCGCCCCGGCATGCTTGAGCGTAGCTGCGAAGCGCCACCTGGCGTTCGGCTGCCACGCAAGGGTGGCACTGGCGGCCAATTTCGGCGTCTGCGCCGGGCGCAGCCCATCCAGCGCCAGCGAAGTGCCGCCGGCCTCGACTCGCGAATCCGTCCAGGCGAGCGAGCCGTCGATGCGCAGCGCACCAAGCGCTCCCGATGCGCCCAGCTCGACCCCGCGAGCATGGATTGCATCCACATTTCGGCGCTCGCGCAGGTTGGCGGCGATGGTGACATTGGCCACTGCGTGACGGACCCGGTTGTCGAACGCGGTCAGGCTGAGCCGCAGCGCCGGGATCGGCGCATAGTCGATTCCGCCTTCGAACCCGACCAGCCGTTCGTTGCCCAGCGCCGCGTTGGCGCGGGTGACGACCGGGAAGACGGTGAACGAACGGTACAGCTCGTTGAGCGTCGGTTGGCGCAGCCCCGAATAAGCCGAACCGCGCAGCGCCAGCCCCTGCCCCAGATCGAGCACCGCCCCGCCCCGGACACTCGTCGCCCAGCCGGTGCGCGGTGCGAAACGGCTGTCGGTCGTAACCGTGCCCGTGGCATTGGCTTCGCGCAGCCACCCCGCGGCGACCGACCAGCGATCGGCCCGCGCCCCGCCGGTCAGGGTCAGCGCGCCCAGTTGCCAGTCGTGTTCAAGATAGAGCCCCAGATCGGCGTTGCGTCCGCCGGCGCCGCGCCGCGCTGTGATCAGCCCGGTGACCCCGCTGTAGGCGTCTTCGAACATGGTCCCGCTCGCCACCCGCCAGTCTGCGCCCAGCCGCAGCACGTGCCCCGCCCCCAGCGGCGGGCGCAATTCGGCCTTGCCGCCCCACCCGGTGGCGGGTGTGGCGCGTTGATCCAGCGTCTTGCGCAGGCTGGTGGCGCTGATCACCACGTTGGAGAAATTGCGGGCCTGAACATAACCCAGCAGCTCGAAACGCCAGGCCCCGCGCCCAACCAGACGCAGGCTGGCGTCCTCGCCGCTCGAGGTCGAATCCGCGCCCTTGAAGCGCAGCGTCCGTTGATCGCCGAACAGCAGGCCGCGCACCTGAAGTTCGATATCCGGTGTCAGCGGCGCCACCCCGCGCAGGCTGGTCGACCAGCTCATGTAGCGAGCCTTGGCCGAGGCCGGACCCCGTTGGCTGGTGGGCGTCGTCCAGAACCCCTCGCCCCGGTCCCACCGCGCGGAGACCACTGCAAAGCCGCTGCCCAGCCGGGGAGCCAGACTGCCCGAAAGCACAGTTTCCCCTCGGTCGTCGGCCAATGCCTCGCCCTCGAACAGCCCCAGTTCAGACGCTCCGGCGCTCTCCAGCTCGATTGTTCCGGCAACCGCTCCGGCGCCGAAGGCCCCGGCCCCGCCGCCGCGCATCACGCGGGCCAGCGCCAGCCGCTCGGGAGCCAGCGCTGACAGCGGAACGTGGCCGAAGAACGGATCGGCTACCGGCACACCGTCGAGCAGTACCAGGCTGCGGCTGGTGGCATTGCCCCCCAGCGCGCGCAGCGTGACCCCTTGCGCGGTCGGGTTGGCCGAACGGCTGTCCGATCGGCGGAACTGCTGCAAACCGGCAACGGCCGACAGCGCATCCTCGATCCGCCCCGATGCGCTGGAACGCAGGCGCGCCGCGTCCAGATCCTGCCGGTCATAGGCGGCTGTCCCGCCCGGCGGATCGAGCGGGCGGCCGGTCACGACGATCGGATCAGCGGCCGTCTCGGCACCGCTGGACGCGGGGGTGCCGTCATTCCCCGCAGCGGCCAGGGCGATCAGCGTTGCGGCAGACATCGAGGCGATCATGGGTTC
>JABFRE010000068.1 GCA_013141325.1 Novosphingobium sp. | reverse complement strand
GACGCGCCCTACAATCCGCCGATGGACCGGCTCCACCGGCTCCATCTGGCCGCAGCACAGCAACCCTTTGCGGCCTATCTCAGCTGTTCGGATTCGCGGGTTCCACCAGAGCTTCTGTTCGAACGCGGACTGGGCGAACTGTTCATTGTCCGCAACGCAGGCAACACCTTGTGCGCCACTGCCTTGGGCAGTCTGGAGTTTGCCGTCACCCAATTGCAGGTGCCGCTGATCGTGGTCATGGGGCACGAAGCCTGCGGTGCAATCCGTGCCGCCGTTTCAGTTGCCCGAGGGCAAACGGCCTATACCGGCAACGTCTCGAAAGTGCTGCAATCGCTACTGCCCGCCGTGCTCGAAGCCGATCCCTGGGCGGAAGACCTTTGCAACGCCGCTGCCCTGTGCAACGTCCGCAAGGTCGTGAAGGAGCTAAAGGAAGAGGCTTCACCAGCCTTGCTTAAACCACAGAACGACGGTTCATTGATGGTAGTTGGAGCCTACTACCATCTCGATTCGGGGCGCGTTGAGTTTCTCGAATGATGCAAGCGCATCTGCGACCTCCGCGGCCCGCATTCTTACCCCAATATGTCCAGATTATCGAGCGGTTCAAACGGACAACCAGAGGTTGGCCAAACCGGCATGAAACCAGTGAACCCGAGACTGCTTTAGGGATTGCAAAGATGGCCTTCAAGCGGCGGCCATGTTCGCGGGAGCGGTCGCCGATTATGTGTTTTGAGCGCAATCCCAACATTGACACTATTGGAGGCCCCACCAAACCTTCCCTTCAATTCGAATCCTAAATAGGATTCGAACCCACGGAACGCGATCACGCCAGATTTGGTTCGAACTGCTCTTCAACTGTGGCTGTAGCTGCGGACTATTTTGGCATCGAGTTCGCCTGTGCCCCCACTTTTCGATCCGATGCCCCCACCAATGCCCCCAAATGGGCTTGATGAGCCACCTTCTAGCGATCTGATTGATTTGCGTAAGGAAAGCAAAATTCCGTGCAGCCAAATACTTCTCGATTGACTTTAGGAATGAGCTTTAATATATTGACTTTAAACAATATTATCTGGCGGAGAGGGTGGGATTCGAACCCACGGTACGGTTACCCGTACACCGCATTTCGAGTGCGGCGCATTCGACCTCTCTGCCACCTCTCCGCGAGATCGCCGCTGAACGGCCAGGTGGCCGGTCCGGTCGGGGAAGCGGGCGGTTAGCCGATGCGGCGCGGCTTGCCAAGCCCCCAGATAGGCAAATTCCGGGGATCGCCCCTGCGGAAACGTTGTTTCGCAGGCGCACAACGCCTATATGGGCGGTCATGGACCGGGCAACGTTCTTTTCCCCCAGCGCCGGGCGCACTATCGACGCTCCGCTGAAGATGCGCGCGCGCTTCGGCATCGGCGACGTTGTGCGGCACCGAATTTTCGATTTTCGGGGTGTGGTGTTCGATGTCGACCCGGTCTTCGCCAACAGCGAGGAATGGTACGAATCGATCCCCGCCGAAGTGCGCCCCGATCGTGAGCAGCCGTTTTACCACCTGCTCGCCGAAAACGGCGATTCCAGCTATGTCGCCTATGTCAGCCAGCAGAACCTGCTGGCCGATGGCGAAGGCGGGCCGGTGGAGCACCCCTCGCTCGACGAACTGTTCGAGGATTTCAAGAACGGCCGCTATCGCCTGCGCCGTTCGATGACACATTAGCTCGCAGGTTCAGCTCTTCAGCTTCCAGCCGCTGCGCAGCAGCGCGTAGAGCCCGAGGGCAAGCACCACGTTGAGAACCCCCAGATAGGCAGCCCCGCCCATCACCGCCGCGTTGGTGCTGCCAATATCGCTTTGCCCCAGAAATCCAAACCGGAAGCCGCTGATCACATAGAAGAACGGATTGCCGCGGCTGATGGCCTGGAAGGCCGGGTGGAGATTGTCGATCACATAGAAGGTGCCCGACAGCATGGTCAGCGGAGTAATGACAAAATTGGTCACCAGCGCGGCATGGTCGAACTTTTCCGCCCACAGCGAGGTGAACAGGCCCATCACCGCCAGCAGCACCGATCCCATCAACCCGAACCAGACGATCGCCCAAGGGTGATGGACGGTCAACGTCACACCGGGCCAGAATGCCATCGCGGCGGTGATCGCGAAGCCGACCAGCACCGCCCGGGTGACCGCCGCACCGATCAGGCCTAGCATCAGTTCCCCTGTGGACAGCGGCGGCATCAGGTAATCGACGATGGTGCCCTGGATCTTGCCGACCAGCAGGTTGAAGCTGCTGTTGGCAAAGGCGTTGTTGACCATCCCCATCACGATCAGCCCCGGTGCGATGAAGCTGGCGAAGGATACCCCCAGCACCTGGCGTCCGCCCTGCCCCATCGCCACGGTGAAGATCATCAGATAGAGCAGCGTCGTCACCGCGGGGGCCCAGATAGTCTGCGTCTGGACCTTGAAAAATCGGCGCACCTCCTTCACATAGAGGGACCACAGTCCAAGCCGGTTGACCCGGTGGATCACGGGCACCCCCTGGGCCGGAAACACGTTTTGCCCCCTTGCCGTTATCGGCGTTCGGGTTTCAGTGTGTCGGGCTGCGGGAATAGGTTGATCGGCCATGCCAGGGCGACTATCGCCGCACCGCGCGCATGGCAAGGACATCGACAGGCGCCAATCCCCCGCTTTCGGGGCCGCGAAGGAATTGAACGGGCATGAGCTGGACCGACGAACGGATCGAAAAGCTGACCAAGATGTGGGAAGGCGGCGCCACCGCCAGCCAGATCGCCGATGAACTGGGCGGGGTCAGCCGCAACGCCGTGATCGGCAAGGCGCACCGGCTGGGCCTCAAGGCGCGGCCGAGCCCGGTCAAGCCCAACGAGAAGGAGGGCGGCGCATCCGCTCCGGCGCCCAAGGCACCCAAGTCAGAGGCTCCGCCGCGCGCCGCCGCAGCGCGTCCAGCGCCCGCCCCGGCCGCGCCGCGCAC
>JABFRE010000241.1 GCA_013141325.1 Novosphingobium sp. | reverse complement strand
TTTGCCGCGTACCACCAGGCTGTAGTTGCCGCTGCCGGCGCGCGCTCCGGCCAGGGTCCCATCGGGTAGCGCCGAAGGTTCATAGGTGAGGGCGGCAACCTTGCCGTGAGCCAGATCGGCGATCAGCCGGGCGGAGGACAGGCTGCCGGTTTCTTCATCGGCATTGATCATCACATCATAGCCGACGGCGGCGGCGGCCTCGCTGGTCTCGAATGCCGTCAACGCAGCCAGGATCACCGCGATCCCGCCCTTCATGTCGGCCACGCCGGGGCCGTTCAGCGTCGCATCGTCCAGCCACCGGGTCTGCCGAAAGCTGTGGTCGGCGGGAAACACGGTGTCCATGTGCCCGGTCAGCAGGAACCGCCGCACCGCCTGCGGGCGGACCCGCAGCACCAGATGCTGGCCGTAATCGACTGCAATCGTGCTGCCATCGGCGGCAATCGCCTCAACCGGGGCGGGCGCCTCAAGCGTTACCGTACCCGGCAGTGCGGCAAAGGCATCGGCCAGCATTGCCGCCTGCTGCGCCAGCCCGGCAAAGTTGCCGGTGCCGGTGTTGACCGCGCTCCACGCCTGAACCTGCGCCAGCATCGGCGCGGCATCGACGGCGGAAAGCAGCGCCGTTTCGGAAGGGCTGAACTGTTGCATGTGAAACCGTCTCTAGCCGAGCGGCACAGGCAGTCCAACCCCTTGCTCCATTTGCTCCCCCTCCTCTGAAGAGGAGAGGGCTTTGAGAGCGTTGCGCTCTCTTCGCAAGTGCGGCATAGGCGCTGGCATTCCTCCCCGGAATCGACGATGAACCTTGGCAGCGGCGCGCCGGTGCCGCAACGCTATGCGAGGACAGATGGGCGATCGGGTAGAGAAAAGCGGGTTGCGGATCGACGCGGCGCTGGCCAAATTCATCGAAGCAGAGGTGCTGGCCCCGCTGGGCAAGGATGCCGCCGCCTTTTGGCAGGGCTTTGCCGCGCTGCTCGATCGTTTCGTTCCACAAAACCGCGCACTGCTGGCCACGCGTGACGCGCTCCAGGCAGAGATCGACGCCTGGCATCTGGCCCGCGTGGGCAAGCCCATCGACGGCGCCGAGTATCAGGCCTTCCTGCACGAAATCGGCTATCTGGTGCCTGAACCGGCCCCGTTCCAGATCGGCACGCAGAACGTCGACCGCGAGATCGCCGCGATGGCCGGGCCGCAGTTGGTGGTGCCGGTGCTCAACGCCCGGTTCCTGCTCAACGCGGCCAACGCCCGCTGGGGCAGCCTTTACGATGCCTATTACGGCACCGATGCGCTGGATGCCCCTGCGGCACGGCCCGGTGGATACGATGAGACGCGCGGTGCCGCGGTGATCAAGGCGGCGCGCGCGTTCCTCGATCGGGCCGTGCCACTGGCTGGGATCAGCTGGAGCGACTGGGACGGCGAGGGCGTGCCGCCGCTCGCCGATCCGGTGCACCTCATCGCGCGCAAGGACGGCGGACTGCTGCTGGCGCACCACGGCCTGCACATCGAACTGGTGATCGACCGCAGCCACCCGATCGGCAGGACCGACACGGCGGGGATCGCCGACGTGATCATCGAATCCGCGCTGACCACGATCTGCGACCTTGAGGATTCGATCGCGGCGGTCGATGCGGAGGACAAGCTGGCCGCCTATCGCAACTGGCTGGGTGTGATCCGCGGTGATCTGGCCGATACCTTCGAAAAGGGCGGGCAGACGATGACCCGCACACTCAATGCGGATCGGGTCTGGGGCGACTTGACCCTCCCCGGCCGCAGCCTGCTGTTCGTGCGCAATGTCGGCCATCTGATGACCAACCCGGCAATCCTGCTGGCCGACGGCAGCGAGATTCCCGAAGGGATCCTCGATGCGGTGATCACTAGCGCGATCGGCGCCCACGATGCGGCGGGTCTGGGCGCCTATCGCAACAGCCGCCACGGCAGCATCTACATCGTCAAGCCCAAGCAGCACGGGCCCGAAGAATGCGCCTTCACCAACCAGCTGTTCGATGCCGTTGAGGACCTTCTCGCCCTGCCGCGCCACACCATCAAGGTGGGGGTGATGGACGAGGAACGCCGCACCAGCGCCAATCTGGCGGCCTGCATCCATGCCGTGACGGACCGGATCGTGTTCATCAACACCGGCTTCCTCGACCGCACAGGCGATGAAATCCATACCTCGATGCGGGCCGGGCCGATGATCCGCAAGGGCGCAATGAAGCAGAGCGCGTGGATCGCCGCCTATGAAGCGCGCAACGTCCAGATCGGTCTCGCCTGCGGGCTTTCGGGCAAGGCCCAGATCGGCAAGGGCATGTGGGCCGCGCCCGATCTGATGGGCGAGATGATGGTGCAAAAGATCGGCCACCCGCGGTCGGGCGCCAACACCGCCTGGGTGCCATCGCCCACCGCCGCAACGCTCCACGCGATGCATTATCACCAGATCGGCGTGTTCGACGTCCAACGCGAACTGGCGGGCAGGCCGGTTCCGCCGCTGGAGGACCTGCTGACCGTTCCCCTGGCGATCGGCGTCAACTTCTCCGAAGAGGAAGTGCGCGAGGAGCTGGACAACAACGCCCAGGGCCTGCTGGGCTATGTCGTGCGGTGGATCGACGCTGGCGTGGGATGCTCCAAGGTTCCCGACATCAATGACATCGGCCTGATGGAAGACCGCGCGACGCTGCGCATCTCCAGCCAGCACATGGCCAACTGGCTGCTCCATGGTGTCTGCACGCGTGACCAGGTGATGGACAGCCTGCGCCGCATGGCCGCCAAGGTCGACGCGCAGAACGCCGGCGATCCGGCCTATGTGCCGCTGGTCGGCAACGAGGACGCCCCGGCCTTCCGCGCGGCGCTCGATCTGGTTTTCAGGGGCGTGGAACAGCCAAGCGGCTATACCGAGCCCCTGCTGCACGCGTGGCGGCGGGTGAAGAAGGGCTGAACCCAAAGGTCCTCTCCATTTTTGGCGAATGCCAC